>JAUVLI010000020.1 GCA_030600775.1 Fidelibacterota bacterium
AAAAGAATAATCCAAGGTCAATACCAGGAGAATTAGGTTGGAAATATCCAAATAAAGGATACGGCATCCCTGAATTTTATTTAAAAAATTAGTGTAATTAAAGAAATTAATTGTAAAACGGGAGAAATCATGCAAAAAATAGTAGAATGTGTTCCAAATTTTAGTGAAGGGAATGATTTAAAAATAATCGAACAGATAACAAATGAAATTAAAAATACCGATGGAGCTGAATTACTTGATGTTGATCCGGGAAAAGCAACGAATAGGACGGTAGTTACATTTGTTGGCGATCCTGATTCTACAGTTGAAGCGGCATTTAAGGCAATTAAAAAGGCATCTGAACTTATAGATATGAGCAAGCAAAAAGGAACTCACGCAAGACAGGGAGCAACGGATGTTTGTCCATTCATTCCAGTTTCTAATGTTACAAGAGAAGAATGCATTCAAATGTCAAAAAAACTTGGAAAGCGAGTAGGTGAGGAGCTTAGTATTCCAACTTATTTATACGGTTATGCAGCAACGAAACCAGAAAGGGAAAAACTACCTGATATCCGTAAAGGAGAATATGAAGCATTAGAGGAAAAATTAAAAACCGCTGAATTTAAACCTGATTTTGGTAAAGCAATATTTAATAAAAAAGCCGGTGCAACGGTAATTGGGGTTAGAGATTTCCTCTTAGCTTATAATATAAATTTAAATACAAAAAATGCAAAATTAGCGAAAGATATTGGACTCACTATAAGATCAAAAGGTCACTTGAAACGAGATAAGAATCGTAAAATTATGCGAGATGAAAACGGTAATAAATTGCAAGTTGCAGGCAAATTACAATCTTGTCAAGCAACAGGCTGGTTTGTTGAAGAGTACGGTTATGCACAAGTTACGATGAATTTACATGATTATAAAGTTTCAGGATTACACACTGCATTTGAAGTCGTCAGGAAAGAAGCGAGGAAACTTGGTTTGAGAGTTACAGGTTCCGAATTAGTTGGAATGTTACCAAAAGAAGCGATGCTTGATGTCGGCAAGTATTATTTGAAAAAACAAAATAGAAATACCGGAATTCCTGAAAGAGAAATAATTCATACAGCAATTCTATCGCTTGGTTTAAATGACACAACTCCATTCAATATGGACGAAAAAATTATTGAATATAAAATTGCAAATGATGAGAATAAATTAAAAGAAATGAAAATAAGTGATTTTGTAAACGAGTTATCTTCAGATTCACCAGCACCTGGTGGAGGTAGTATTTCCGCTTTAAGTGGTGCGTTGTCATCTGCACTTATATCTATGGTTACACAGCTTACATTCAATCATAAAGATTATAAAAGATACAATAATAAAATGGAAAAAGTAGCAATTGGATCACAAGAATTAATGAGGAAATTTACTGAATTAATAGATAGAGACACAGAAGCATTTAACATTTATATGGCAGCTCGTAGAATGCCGAAGAAAAAGGAATCAGATAAAATAAAGCGAAATAAAGCTCTTGAAAAGACCTCAAAAGTAGTAACGAATGTTCCATTTGAAACATTAAAATTATCAGCGAAATTATTAAGATTGTCAGAAATTGTTGCAAAAAATGGAAATGCAAATGCGAGATCAGATGCGGGTGTAAGTGCTATGCAAGCTGAAGTAGCTGCAGAAGGTGCTTATTTGAATGTTTTAATAAATCTACCTTCTGTTAATGATAAAGAATTTGTAAATGAAGTAAGAAATGAAGCAGATAAGATATTAGAAGAAGTTAAAAAAGATAGAAGAAGAGTTGTAAATTATGTAAAAAGAAAATTGAATGAAGATATAAAGTTATGAAAAAAATTGACTTATTAATATTTAACAGCTCAGAATTACTTACGATCAGTGGGAAAAATGAAGCTCGAACAGGAAAAGATTTGAATAAACTTTCTGTTATAAAAAATGGAGCTATCGCTGTAAATGATAGAATTATTTTGGAAACAGGTAATTCTAAAGATTTACTTGAGAAATATTCAAAAGTTGATAGATTGATCGATGCAGAAAATTGCGTGGTGATGCCCGGATTTGTGGATTGCCATACTCATTTAGTTTATGGCGGTTCGCGTGAAAGCGAGATGGCAATGCGATTGAACGGAGTCCCGTATTTAGAAATATTAAAACAGGGTGGAGGAATACATTCGACCGTAAAAGCCACGAGGGAAATTTCTAAAAAAGATCTAAAGCGAATTTCAATTAAAAAATTAGACAAATTATTGAAAAATGGAACAACAACCGTAGAAATCAAAAGTGGCTACGGATTGGATTATGTTACAGAAAAGAAAATGTTAGAAATAATAAATGAATTGAACGAAGAACATGTTATGGATATCATTCCAACTTTTCTGGGAGCTCATACAATTCCAAAAGGTGTTGATAGGGAAAAATATGTAAACTGGATAGTTGAAGAGGCAATTCCAAAGTTTAGAAATTTGGCAAAATATTGTGATGTATTTTGTGAAGATGGAGCATTTTCAATTGATGAAACTAAGAGAATATTTTCCACAGCAATTCAAAATGGTTATAAATTAAAGATCCATTCCGGTCAATTTAACGATTTAGGTGCAAGTGGCTTAGCCGCATATTTAAGAGCTGTTAGTGCCGATCACTTAGAGAATATTTCTGTAGAACAAATTCGAAAGATGAAGAAAAACGGAACGATTGCTGTGCTGTTACCCGGAGTTCCTTTTTATTTGCAATCACAGAAATATGCAAATGCAAGATTGATGATAAAAGAAAAATTACCGATAGCAATTGCTACGGATTACAACCCAGGTTCTTGTCCGTCATATTCAATGCAAATGATGATCACCCTAGCTTGTTTAAATATGAATTTAACAATTGAAGAAGCAATTATTGCTTCAACAATAAATTCTGCTGCTGCAATTGAGAAAGAAAAAGTAGTTGGTTCACTGGAAAATGGAAAACAGGCAGATATCATTATTTTGGATTTAGATAATTATAAGCAGATCCCATATTATTTTGGAACGAATTTAATAAAAAGTGTTGTAAAGAATGGAATTATCATCTAAATTATATAAGTGAAAATGCAAAGAAAATATAGTATAGAAACAATTAAATCTCAGTTCAATAAACAGAAAATTGAAATTGGAATTATTCTCGGTAGTGGATTAGATTCATTTGCAGAAAATGTTACTGAACAAGTCGAAATTTCATATTCGGAAATAGAAAATTTTCCTCAAACAACAGTAGTTGGACATGAGGGGAAATTTATTATCGGTAAATTAAAAGGTAAATCGATATTGATCGCAAGTGGACGATTTCATTATTATGAGGGTTATGATAAAGATAAAGTAATTTCAATTGTAAAATTCTTCAAAGAATTTAAAATTAAAAATGTGATAATCTCCAATGCTGCCGGAATAATAAATGAAAAATTTTCAATCGGAGATATTATTCTGATTGAAGATTGCATTGATTTCACGAAAACAGCTAATAAATACGGAAAAATAACTAATTCTAAAATTAAAAAAAACGAATTGAAAATAGTGAATTTTATAGAGAACGATTTGAATTTCAAGCTTCAAACTGGAAAATATGTCTGGACTACCGGTCCTTCTTATGAAACACCTGCTGAAATTAAATATATGCAAAGCATAGGTGGCAATATTGTTGGAATGTCAACCATGCCGGAGATAATTTGGGCGAGAGAAAATAATATGAATGTTTTTCCATTTAGTTGTGGAACTAACTTTGGCACCGGAATTTCTAAAGAGAAACTTGATCACAGTGAAGTTAAAATCAATGCGGAAAAAGTAAAAGACAAATTTAGTGATCTAATTATAAAATTAATTGATAATTTGTAAAGATAACAAACTAAAAAAGGAGAAATAAGAATGAAAAAGATTGTGATGTTTTTTATGTTGCTAATCGTATCATTTGCCTATTCACAAGAATGGGAAGAAGGGCGTAACGAAACGAATGACCCATCTACACCAACTAGAGAAAATGTTGAAATAGAACAGACAGAAAGTTCGTTTTATATGTCAGATCAAAGTGTTGGAGTTGGTACAGAAATGATTTTATCACAAGATATGAAATATTTCAATTTGCCAATTAATTTTAGAATAAAAAGAATAAAAGGTTTCACTTTCCAATCGTATATTCCAATAATATTTTCAAAAACAGTTGGAACTGAAAGCGCAAGAGGAATTGGTGACATTACTATTGGTGGCGCTTATTGGATGAATAACTTTTTATCTCTTGATGGATATTTATTCAAAGCAGCAATGAGCATTACTTTACCAACAGGTAACGATGAAAATACTGTAAACAACATTTCAATTCCATTAGGAACTGGTACTTATGGATTTGTCGGATCTGCAGGAATAAATGGAAATTTATTTGGTGGTTCAATGAATACCGGAATTCATTATAAGGTTAATACTCCTACAGAAACAGTTATAGTAAATACTTGGGATAATAGCAAAACAACTACCAATATAAGAAATGGAAACTCATTGACAATTAATGGAAGTTTTAAACATTCACTACCTATACAGAATTTATATATTAGTGGAGCAACTCAATTTGATATTACAGGTAAAGGTCATGAGGAAACAGAGACAAAAGATTCTACAGGAACTATAATTCCTGCTCGTAGTTCTGAAGGTGATTTATCTACCGAGAATTTATTTATTTGGAAATTATCTACGGAAGTGGAGTATAAATTTTTACAATTTGGAACGATGTCAAGTTTTTTAAATTCAGCATATTTAAAGATAAGATATCCAATTATTATTAGTAACGAATTTATGGATAAAGAGATTACATTTGCTTTAGGATTAAGAAAATATTTTTAAGAACAAATTTAAATAAATAAAATTGAAAAGGGAGATTTTTTTATGGAAGATCCAAGACAAAGTCAATTAGCACATTTATTAGTTAATTATTCGACAAAAGTGAAAAGAGGTGATAATGTATTAGTTGAAGCATTTAATATTCCGGAAGAATTCGTAATTGAATTAGTAAGATCAATTAGGAAAAAAAATGGAAACCCTTTTGTATCAATAAAATCTTCACGTGTGATACGTGATTTGATAATGGATTCTACAGAAGAACAAATGAAAATCACAGGTGAGTACGAAAAAAGTAGAATGGAAATGATGGATTGTTATATAGGAGTGAGAGGAAGCTTAAACATTAGTGAATATTCTGATATAAGTAATAAATACATGGAACAATACCAAAAATTGTGGGCAGAACCGACTCATACAAAAACTCGTGTTGCTAAAACGCGCTGGGTTGTTTTGCGTTATCCTTTGCCAGCAATGGCTCAACAAGCAGAAATGAGCACTCAACAATTTGAGGATTTCTATTTCAATGTCTGCACGATGGATTATGCAAAAATGTCTGAGGCGATGGATCCATTGGTTGAATTGTTAGAAAAAACAGATAAAGTACAAATAAAAGGTCCGGATGATACTGACTTAACATTTTCTGTAAAAGATATTCCGGTAGTAAAAGCTGATGGACACAGAAATATTCCAGATGGAGAAGTATTCACTGCTCCTGTAAAAAATAGTATAAACGGAATTATTCATTATAACACTCCAAGTTTGTTTCAAGGCACAATTTTTACCGACATCCGTTTTGAAATTAAAAATGGCAAAATTGTAAAAGCGACTTCCAGCGATTCCAAAAAACTAAATAATATTCTTGATACCGATGAAGGCGCTCGATATTTTGGTGAATTTGCTTTAGGATTAAATCCTTACATAAACAAATCAATGAATGATACATTATTTGATGAGAAAATTAACGGTTCAATTCATTTAACTCCCGGAAATTCTTATGATAAGGCAAACAATACAAATAAAAGCGCTATTCATTGGGATCTCGTTTTGCGTCAGAAAGAGGAATTCGGTGGTGGAGAAATTTATTTTGATGATAAACTTATCAGAAAAAATGGACTATTTGTTTTAGAAAGTTTGAAAAAATTAAATCCTAAATATCTAATGTATAATAAATAAACAAAAATGATGAAAAATGAGTTTAAATAATAATTTAAAAATATAAATATTCATTTATTAAGATAATGATAGGAAAGAGCTATGATAAAAAAAGGAAATAATTTTTATACAATAGTTATAGTTCAAATTTTACTTTTTATAATTATTGGTTGTAATGCGGAAAATTTGGGTATTACACTCAATCACAAATGGAGCAGTGATAAGGTTTTTAAAGTTCCGGAATCGGTAAATTATGATAACGAAAGAGATTTGCTTTATATCTCAAATATTTCTGGAAACTCATCGGGAAAAGACGGAAATGGCTTTATTTCACAATTAAAATTAACAGGTGAAATAAATAACTTAAAATGGATAACTGGCTTGAATGCTCCCAAAGGCGGATCAATTTACGAAGACAAATTCTATGTGTCTGATATTGATGAATTAATAGAAATTGACATTGTAAAAGGAAAAATAATTAACAAATATCAGATTCAAGATGCAATTTTTTTAAATGATGTAGCAACCGATGACAGTGGTAATGTCTATATCAGTGATATGTCGAGTAAAAATAGTGCAATTTACAAATTTACAAATGGATCAATTTCTAAATGGATTGAAGGTGAAGAAATTTCATCGCCAAATGGTTTATGTATTTCAAATAATAAATTATTTGTTGGAAATTCAGGTGACGGGAAAATAAAATCAATAGATCTGAATACAAAAGAAATAAAAGAAATTGCAGAAATCGGTTCGGGAATTGATGGATTGAAAATAGATAGTAAAGGAAATATTTTCATATCTGATTGGCAGGGTAGAACATCGGTAGTAAAAAAATCCGGCGAGATAGAAACATTACTAAATACAGTCAAAGAAAAAATCAATTCTGCAGATATTGAACTCATTCAGAAAAAAAACTTATTGATCATTCCGACATTTTTTGATAACAGAATTGTTTGTTATGAGATAAAATAAAAAAACTAATATTTAATAATTAAAATATTTTAAAGTATATTTATTCGCCAATAATTTTTACCATCACACGTTTTGGTCGTTTCCCATCAAATTCACCATAAAATATCTGTTCCCAAGGTCCAAAGTCAAGCTCCCCATCTGTAACAGCGATAACAACTTCACGGCCCATTATTTGGCGTTTATGATGTGCATCGCCATTATCTTCTCCACCACGATTATGATGATATCTTTCCGGACTTGCATCAAATGGAGCTAACCATTCAAGCCATTTTTTATAATCATGATGTAAACCAGATTCATCGTCATTGATGAAAACCGAAGCAGTTATATGCATTGCATTTACTAAACATAAACCTTCTTGAATTCCAGATTCAGCTAAAATATCTTCAACTTTGTCGGTAATCTTCATAAAATCCATTCGTTTTGGAACATTGAATGTTAAATATTTTCTAATTGATTTCATAGTTTCTCCTTAATTTATTTCTTGTCAAATTTAAATAATTATAATGACTATTTCAATTATTCATTTTAATATTTTTCAGATAAAAATGCTAACTATTCCGTTTGTTTTTGTTAGTTGCTATAATCCGAAAAAATTAAATAGTTTCATTTGAAATATTGATAAATATTATTTAACTTATAACTGTAAAATAATTGTAAAGGAATCAATGCAAGATATTATTCAAAAATATGGAATTATCGGAAAATCGGAAGTTATCCAAAACATAATAAAATCTATTGACCAAGTGGCAAAAACAGATATTTCAGTTCTAATAACTGGAGATAGTGGAACTGGCAAAGAATTGGTAGCTAAAGCAATTCATCAACAATCATTAAGAAAACATTCGCCATATATAACTGTAAACTGTGGAGCAATACCGAGCGGAACGATGGAAAGCGAACTTTTTGGTCATAAAAAGGGTTCATTTACCGATGCTATGGAAAACAGAAAAGGTTTTTTTGAAACAGCAGATGGCGGTACAATATTATTGGACGAAATTGCCGAAATGCCTTTGGGTGTACAGGTAAAATTACTTCGCACTTTAGAGCAAGGAGAAATCACAAAAGTGGGTGAAAGTATTCCAAGAAAGGTAAATGTCAGAATTTTAGCATCCACAAATAAAAATTTACAAGAAGAGGTCTCGAAAGAAAATTTCCGAAAAGATCTTTATTATCGTCTAAAAACAATAACAATCAATGTTCCAACATTAAGTAAACGAAGAGAGGACATTCCACTTTTAGCCGATGCCTTTATGATGGAATATGCGGATAAAAACAATTTAGCATATAAACCATTTTCTCCAAATAGTATAAAAATATTACAAGAGTATTATTGGCCGGGAAATATAAGAGAGCTGCGGAATTTTGTTCAATTGGCATTTATTTTTGAAAAAGATACCAAAATTCGCCCGGAAACAGTAAATGAACATCTGAATATTGAAAATGATCAAACAAATTATGATACAAGATTTCCGGTAAGAGTTAATAAAGATTCAGAAACGGTTGAACGAGAATTGATATTAAGGCAATTATTTGTATTGAGACAAGAGGTGGAAGATATCAAAAAAATGTTGGAAAGCAATATAAATGTCAATAATTACCGTCAAAATCAGTTAATGGATATATCAAATGTAATGAAAAATATTCAAAATGTTACAGATGAGAAGGATTTTGAAAATGATGACCAAGAAACCAAAACTATGCAAGAAATGGAAAAGGAATTGATCCAAAATACATTAAAAGTATTTCATGGTAACAAAAAGAAAACGGCCAAAGCACTTAAAATTGGTGAAAGAACTTTATATCGCAAAATTAATCAATATGATCTTAAATAATAAATTATGAGATAAATGTGATGAGAAAATTAATATTACTTTTCACCAACTTCATAACTTTAATTAATTGTAATTCCAAACCGACAAAAAAGAATGCAAAAACAATAACTTAAAAAGTAAAAGGTAAATAACATTTGGATTCAAAGAATAAAAATGGTTTGATTTTAATTTATACCGGTAATGGAAAAGGTAAAACAACCGCTGCTTTGGGAACTGCTTTTAGGAGCATCGGTTATGATTGGAATGTTTGTATCGTACAATTCGTTAAGGGTAATTGGAAATACGGTGAGATGGAATCGGTAAAACTCATACCAAATATTGAATTGCACCAGATGGGAAAGGGATTTTGTAAAATTATGGGTGACAATATACCGGAATCGGAGCATAGAAGTGCTGCAGAAAATGCTTTAGAATTTGCAACTGAAAAAATGTTATCTAAAAAATATGAATTACTAATTTTAGATGAAGTTTTTGTTGCAATTTCAACTGGAATTTTGTCTGAAAAAAAAGTTATTGAATTTTTAAAGAAAAAACCCAATGAAATGAATTTGATCTTAACAGGTAGAAAAGCGACAAAAAAAATAATTGGAATAGCCGATTTAGTAACCGAAATGAAAGAGATAAAGCACCCGTTTAAAAAAAATATATTAGCAAAAAAAGGAATTGATTATTAGAATATGGGAAATATTATGATATACGAAAATGGAGTAGAACCATTCCAAAATATTAAGTCCGAAAATATAATATTAGAAAAAATAGCTAAATTAAAGTATAAACTTGCGGATAAAATAATAATATTAGGGCATCACTATGAAAGTGACGATTTGATACAATTTGCCGATATTAGAGGTGATTCTTTTAAACTTAGTCAAGAAGCTGCAAAAAATAAAGACAAGGAGTTTATTATTTTTTGCGGTGTAAAATTTATGGCTGAGAGTGCGGATATTATAAGTAGTGATTTCCAGAAAGTAATTATTCCAGATATTGAGGCCGGTTGTCCATTAGCAGATTTTGCGTCACTAAATGATGTGGAAAAAGTTTGGAAAGAAATAAATTCAATAGTGAATGAAAAGATCATTCCAATTACTTATATCAATTCTACAGCTAATTTGAAATCATTTGTTGGCAAAAATGGTGGCTCGGTTTGCACAAGTTCAAATGCTTCCAAAATATTTGATTGGGCAATGGAACGAGGCGAAAAAATATTCTTTTTTCCCGATCAATATCTCGGAGGAAATACTGCATTAGCAAAGGGATTTGACAAGAAAAATATTATTCTTTGGGAAAGAAACAAAAAATTTGGTGGTAATTCCAAAGAAGATATATTAAATGCAAAAATTATTCTATGGGATGGATATTGTAGCGTTCATAAACGATTTTCTATCGAAGATACTTATAGATTAAAGAAAAAATATCCCAAAATAAAAATAATTTCTCATCCGGAATGTAACAATGAAGTTATTAAAAAGTCAGATGAATTCGGAAGTACCGGATACATAATTCAAACAATTGAAAATTCGCCTGACGGTTCTGTTTGGGGAGTAGGAACGGAACAACATTTAGTGAATAGATTACAACAAATGCACCCGAAAAAGAAAATTTTATCATTGTCAAAAGTTGGAAATCAATGTGCAACAATGTCAAAAAATACACCTGAAAAATTATTAAAAGTATTAGAAAATTTAGATAATGGAAAAATAATTAATCAAATTATTGTAAAAGATGAAATAAAAAAATATGCAAAAATATCTTTAGAAAGAATGATAAATATTACTACTAAATCTTAAAATAACAATAATCTCGGAGAAAAATAATAATTAATGAATAGTTTCTTAAAAAACATAATAATTTTAATATCATTTTTGTTTGTGAGCAGTTGTTCAATTTCATCAAAATCTTATGTGGAACAAAAAATAGATGAAAACAATAAGAATATTATTAGTCACATATCTAAGCAAAATTCTGAATTAGAAAATAAAATATCTGAAATAAAAATGTTAATGGATAGTTCAAAATATTATTATGATCAAAATTCTTTCTTAATCAAAAATTTAACAAATAGATATAATTTAATAATAAAAGAAATAAGTAGTTTGGATGCAAAGAAAAGTTTAGATATTAATTCAATATTTAAAAGAATGAATTCTTTGGATAAAAAATTTCAACAACTGCAACATTATGTTTCAAAAAATGAAAATAATTCAAATCAAATTCAAGATACGGTCATTATATCAGATTCAAAAGTCGCAAGTGGCGAAATGGAAGAGATGAAAGTTAATATTGATACTTTATTTTATAAATTTAACCGATTACAAAATGAATTTGATCTGCTCGTGAAAGATCTTTCACTAATAGAAAACTCAATGATAGATATTGTCAAATATTCAACTAATAGAGTAAAAACCGAAATCAATAACGACAATGAAGTTATAAGACAAAATGTAAATAATCTCAATACTAATCAGGATTCACTATTTAATTTATATAAGGACATTGTCGATTCAATTGATTCTTTAAAAATAAATAACAATCTAATGAAAAATGATACTATTTTGATCAAAGAAATTCAAATTAATCATAAGGATAGTTTAGATTTAAACGATCCATTACAATTCAAAATCGAATAAAATAATGTAAATTTAAAAAAATCCGTTAAAAATTCATATAAACTTCTGTTTATAGAGAAATTGGATCAATAGTGATGATGTAATATGATAAATAAATTTGATATAATTATTAAAAATGGAACCATCATTGATGGAACAGGGAAAGATGGATTTAAGGCAGATATAGGAATTACGGAAGAAAAGATCACTACTATTGGAAATTTATCTTCAAAAAAAGCAAAGAAAGTTATTAATGCTTCTGAAAAAATAATTTCTCCGGGGTTTATTGACATTCATAGTCATACGGATACCGAATTATTTGTCAATTCTTATGCCGAAGGTAAGTTAAGACAAGGTATCACAAGTGAAATTTCCGGTAATTGTGGAACTACACCTTTTCCATTGAGAGGAAAAGATATAGACAAATTCCGTAATAAATTTCATAAAAGATATGGAATAAAAACTCACTGGAAAGATATTGAAGATTACTTTCTTTCACTTGAAGATAATGGAACTGCTGTAAATTACGCTTCTTTAATAGGACATGGCAATTTAAGAACCGCAGTAGTTGGAAAAAATGATGTGCAACCAACTACAAAACAGATGAATAAAATGAAAGATATTATAGCCGAATACATGCAAGTAGGAACGCTTGGATTGTCAACCGGCTTGGAATATGCACCGGGTTCTTATGCTAAAACAGAAGAATTAATTGAATTAAGTAAAGTTGTTTCAAAATATAATGGAATTTACACTACTCATATGCGTAATGAAAGCGACACAGTTATTGAGGCAATTGAGGAAGCTATTGAAATATGTAAAAAAGCAGAAGTGTCATTAGAAATTTCACATTTAAAGGCACGTAATAAAAATAATTGGCATAAAGTTGATATTTTCCTTGATCTGATCCAAAAAGAAATCGATAATGGACTACCCATTTTAGCGGATAGATATCCATATAATGCCTACAGCACAGGTTTGAGTGCGTTTTTACCTTTATGGTCAAGACAAGGAAGCGATGATGATATTATTGATAGATTAAAAAATGATAAATTATTTAAAAAAATTGCTAATTATACAAAGGATAAATTTAAAGATATTGGTGGAACGCATAGAGTAGTGATAAGTTATTGCTCAAAAGATGGAAATAAAAAATATGAGGGCAAATCAATTAAAGAAAATGCAATTTTAGCCAATAAAGATCCAATTGATTTTACGAGAGAATTGTTAATAAATGACAAATTGAATACAGAAATTGTAGGATTTGCAATGGATGAAAACAATTTGAAAAAGATACTTTCAACTCCTTTCATAAATTTATGTACAGATGCAAGTGCAAGAGCACCTTATGGAAAATTATCGGCAGGGAAGCCACATCCACGAGGTTTCGGTTCATTTCCAAGAATGCTTGGAAAATATGTTAGAGAAGAAAAAATAATAGATCTATCGGATGCAATTAGAAAAATGACTTCACAACCGGCAAAAAAGATGCAATTAAAAAACAGGGGTGAATTAAAGGAAAAATATTTTGCAGATATTGTTATCTTTGATCCGAAAACTGTTATTGACAAAGCAACTTATACCAAACCGAGAAAGTATCCGGAAGGAATAAATTATGTAATTGTAAATGGTGGAATTGCGTTAGAAAATGGAATCAGGTCTAATAAAACATTTGGAAAAATTCTTCGTCATAAAGTATAAAGTTATTAAACAATTAAATTTTGCTTGAATGAAAAAAATAAATATAAACTATGAAAATTAAAAAATATATTAAAAAGCAAAAACTTATAATTTTAAAATTACTTTAAGTAAATGACGATTATACTTGTATATTGTTAAGTTATGTATTATACTTAAAGTAGAAATAAAGGGGGTTTGTTATGGATTTCCAAAGTAAAATTAAAAAATTATATTACTCAATAAGTGAAGTTAGCAAAATCACTAATTTAAAACAATATGTAATTAGATATTGGGAGACGGAATTTCCCGATCTAAAACCGGCAAAAAATAGCTCCGGAAATAGAATTTACAAAGAAAATGATATTAAATTAATTAAATTGCTCAAACACCTATTGTATGATAAAAAACTTTCTTCAAATGATGTAAAAAAAACGATTCAAAAATATAAAGATGAAAATACCTATAAAAAGAAACTAAATAATTATAACTTAGAACCAGATAAAAAAACCGATGAATTAAAGTTAAAATTTGATACATCAAAAGATGGATCATCCGATAAATCAATTGATGATCTGTTGAGAAAAATTCAAACTAATTTAGAAAGTATAATAAAAATACTTGGCGAATAAATTAGAAAAGACTAACCACAAGAAATACATATATATTTATTGTGAACTAAAAATAGTTCAATTTCGTTGGTTTTGTTCGTTTTAGTTTGTTTCTAAATACTTTATTTCTTGTTAATTGCTACATTAATTACTAAATTATATTCATAAAATCGGAGCGTGGCGCAGTCCGGAAGCGCACTTGAATGGGGTTCAAGGGGTCGCAAGTTCAAATCTTGTCGCTCCGACTAAATTTTTAATAAAGTTAGTTGTAGATTTTTTAAATATTATTTTCTATTTTATATATTGTTATTTGAGTTTGAATTCTAAAAAAACAGGAGCGTTAATGTCAAGATCATCATATCCATTCGATAAAATTGAAAGGAAATGGCAAAAATATTGGGAAACCAATAAAATATTCAAAACAAAAGTTGATAGATCAAAACCAAAATATTATATACTCGATATGTTTCCGTATCCATCTGGTAATGGACTTCATGTTGGACATCCGGAAGGATATACGGCAAGCGATATAATCAGCAGATATAAAAGAATGAACGGTTATAATGTATTGCATCCTATGGGCTTTGATGCTTTTGGTTTACCAGCTGAAACTTATGCAATTCAGACAGGAACTCATCCGAAAACAACTACAGAAAAAAATATCAAGAATTTCACTCGTCAATTAAAAATGTTTGGATTCTCTTATGATTGGGATAGAAAGATAAATACTACAGATCCGAAATACTATAAATGGACACAATGGATTTTTTTACAATTATTTAAAAAAGGATTAGTTTATGAAACAAAAACACCTGTTTGGTGGTGCGAAGGGTTAAAATCCGTATTAGCAAACGAAGAAGTAGTTAATGGAAAAAGTGAAAGAGGAAATTATCCAGTAAAACGAGTAATGTTAAAACAGTGGATGCTTAAAATTACAAAATATGCTGACAGATTATTGGAAGGATTAGATAAACTTGATTGGCCAGAGTCGGTGAAGGAAATGCAACGAAATTGGATTGGAAGAAGCGAGGGTGCAAAAGTAATTTTTTCTGTTGATAAAAGTGAGGAAAAAATTGAAGTGTTCACCACGCGTTCAGATACACTTTTTGGTGCAACTTATATGGTTTTAGCTCCCGAACATCCATTAGTTGATAAAATTACTACAAAAGAATATAAAAATGAAGTTGAGGAATATAAGGAAAAAGCAATTATAAAAAGTGATCTGGCTAGAACCGAACTCACAAAAAAGAAAACAGGTATTTTCACCGGTGGATATGCAATTAATCCGGTAAATAATGAGAAAATTCCAATTTGGATTGCAGATTATGTTCTGTGGGGATACGGAACAGGTGCTATTATGGCGGTTCCTGCTCACGATCAACGAGATTATGAATTTGCAAAAAAGTTTGACATAAAAATTACACAAGTAATTAAAGGTGGAAAAATTGATAAAGAGGCATACGAAGGAGATGGAATTCATATAAATTCCGAATTTATTAATGATCTGAATAAGAAAGATGCCATTAATAAAATGAATAATTGGTTAGAAAAAAATGGAATTGGAAAAGCTACTATTAATTATAAATTACGAGACTGGCTTTTTTCTCGTCAGCGATATTGGGGTGAACCAATCCCATTATATAAAGATGAAGACGGAAATGTCTATCCAATGAATGAATCGGAATTACCATTAAAACTTCCCGAGACAAAAAAATATAAACCTGCCGGTAATGGAAAATCACCATTAGCTAACATTCGTGAATGGGTTGAATTTGAGGGCAAAGATGGAAAATCATATTATAGAGAAACGCACACAATGCCACAATGGGCAGGATCTAACTGGTACTATTTACGCTATATAAGTCCTTTTAATGAAAGTGAGTTAGTGGATAAAGAATTGGAAAAATATTGGATGCCGGTTGATTTTTATATTGGTGGAGCAGAACACGCAGTTTTACATTTACTTTATGCAAGATTTTGGCACAAGGTACTTTATGATATTGGAGCTGTTTCAACTGATGAACCATTTCAAAAATTATTAAATCAAGGATTGATACTCGGATCGGATGGTGAAAAAATGAGTAAATCACGCGGAAATGTTATAAATCCGGATAATATTATAAAAAAATACGGAGCCGACTCATTACGCGTTTATGAAATGTTCATGGGACCGATAGAGAGACCAAAACCTTGGTCAACCGATGGATTAACAGGAGTGCATCGCTTTTTAAATAGAATATGGAGATTGTATATTTCTGAAGAAGGAAATGTAAATTCAAATATCAAAAGTGAAAAAAATTCGGAAAGTTTCGAGAAAGAATATCATAAAACGGTAAAAATAGTCGGAGAACATATAGAAGAAGCAAGATTCAATACGGCTATCAGTCAAATGATGGTTTTTATAAATGTCGGTTATAAAGAAAAAATTCTGAACAAAGAAATAATGGTCAATTTCATCAAGTTACTCTCACCATTTGCACCTCATATTGCCGAAGAATTATGGGAAAAAATGGAAATGGAAAGTGAACTAACTTACAGTGAATGGCCAACTTATGATAAATCAAAATTAGTGGAAGAAACGATTGAATATCCAGTTCAAATTAACGGAAAAATGCGATCGAAAATTGTATCTAATATTGATGATGATAATGATAGAATAAAAGAAATCGTCTTAAATGATCCAAAAACAAAAGAATATATAGATGGTAAAAAAATTATAAAATTCTTAGTTGTTCCAAAGAAAATTGTTACCGTAGTTGTTAAATGATCACAGTAAAGAAAGGCATTAATAGGAAAACGGAGAATGGAAAATGGAGAACGGAAGACAGAAAATGCGAGTTAGCGAAAAGGCGATGGGGCGACTTTGAGACTTGGTGAAAAGGAGATAGGGCGACTGGGAGACTTTGTGACTTTAGGTATTTAATAGGTATTTGTAGGCATTTATAGGAAAACGGAAAACGGAGAACGGAAAACGGAAATACAAACCACCAAGCACATGAAGAGGGCACAAAGAAATAAAAGGAAAAGGCATTGATTGGCATTTGTAGGCATTAATTGGAAAACGGAAAACGGAGAACGGAGAATGGAGAACGGAAAGCAGAGAAAATGCGACAAAGCGATTTTTTAAACCTCAACCTTAGCCTCAGCCTCAATCTTAACCTCAACCTTAGCCTAAACCTTAATCTTAGCCTAATTGAAATTCGTTGATAAATTCAATTATATGACCTACATCATTTTTTGAATATTTTTATTTACATTAAAAAATATTATTCATATATTAAATACATAATAGAACATGAGGGTTAATTTATGAAAAATAATAAAATTTTCGTCTTAATTTTCTTTTTACTATTCACAAATTTAAATGCTGCCGAATTTACAATCAAATCATTTAAACATATTCCAAATGATCTTTCAGCGAGAAAATATGCAAAAAAAGATATTAACAACAATTATTGTGCAATAATTAAAATTAGAACGGATATCGATGGGTTGGATTTTTTTTCTGATCAACTTGAAAATATATCCATGAAAGAGGGTGAATATTGGCTTTATGTTCAAGAAGGCACAAAATATCTTGAAATATACAAAAATGGATTTGTAAAAAAAGTTTATAATATTCCACAAAGGATCAAATCTTCTAATGTTTATTCTATGATACTCACAGCAGAGGGCCAATATAGTAGAGCAGATGCGAATTTGATTGAGCTTGTTTTCAAATTCAATGTGGATAATGTTTTCATAAAAAGAATGGGGCTTGCTCCGACAGAGGCAAATGGGAAAACAGCTGTTTTAAATTTACCTTCAGGAAATTATAATTTCAAATTTTCAAAAGAAGGATATAAAGATTCTGAGAAAACAATAAATTTGAATAAAAATGAGACAATAAATGTTTCATTAAAAGAGGGAAAATCAGAAACTAAATATAAATTACCCGGAATTGTAACAATAAATTCTGAACCGGCTGGCGCTGATATTTTTATTAATGATGAAAAAAAAGGAAAAACTCCATTTAATCAACAAATGCTTGCTGGAAAATATAAAATGACAATAAGGAAAAAATTTTATTCTTCGATAACAAAGGAATTTACACTCAATGAAAAAGAAACAAAACAATTACCAACTATAAAATTAGAAGATAAATCTGCCTATTTAACTATAAAAGCCACACCGGAAAACTCAAATATTTATATTGATGAAAAACCGAAAGGAAATTATGTAAATGAATTAAGATTAGAAAGCGGAAATTATAAAATTAAAATAGAAAAAAATCTTTATCATTCACAAGAAGAAGATATTTTTCTAAAAATAGGTGAAAATAAAACAATGAATTTTCAGCTTATACCTACATTCGGTAGTTTAAAAATTAATTCTGAACCAAATGGTGCAAGATTATTTATTGACAATAAATATGAGGGAAAAACACCATTTACACAAGATACAGTTATCTCAAGAAGTTATGAAATTAGAGTAGAGAAAGATCTTTATTATTCTACAGAAGAAGAAATAGTTATCAATGATGGCGAATTGACAACAAAAACAATAATTATGTCAAAGAATTACGGTACTTTAAATGTATCTGCGGAAGAATCTGATATTTATATTGATGGAGAGATAGTTGGGAATAATACGGTAAAATCTAATTTAAAACCCGGAAATCACAAAATTATAGCGAAAAAGCCAAAACACTATGATGTAAAAAAAGATGTATTCATAAATATCGGAGATAATAAGATAATCGAACTGAAACCAAAACCTAAAATGGCAAGTGTAAGTATTATCAGCATACCATTAAATTCTCAAGGTGCAAAAATTTATGTAAATGATGAGTTCAAATATAGCACAACTCCAAGTGTACTTCCAATATTGGTAGGTGATTATGATATTTCATTAAAACATCCGAAATATTTAGATATTACAAAACAAATTTCATTAAAAGAGGGTGATAATAAGGAACTGAGATTCCAAATGATGACTTATGAGGGAAGCATAAAACAAGAATATGATAAATGGAATAAAAGAACAAATATTGGATTATGGGTAACCGGTGTTTCTGCAGTTCTTGGCGTTATATCTAACTATTCCGGTGATTATTTCTATGATGAATATCAAAACTCAAATAATACAACAGACACCGATAATTATAAGTTTTTTACGGATGCAGCATTTGTTTCGCGTGATGTAACTTATGGAATTTCTGTCTCTGCTCTGGGATATTTGACTTATAGTTTTATTAGAAAGAGTATTTATCAATATAAAATGAATAAGGATTAACCACAAAGGACACAAAGAAATCACAAAGGAAGAATGAATATGGATTTGGGAAGAATTTAACCACAAGGAACACAAAGAAATCACAGAGGACACAATAAATAAAATAAATAAAATTAAAAATTAAAAATGCAAAATTGAAAATAAAGACAGGACAAATACTGCGAAGCAGTAAAATTTTAATAACTATGGGTGAAACCCATAGAGAGGAAATCACTCGTACTCATATCGAACTACGAAGTAGTTCAACAAAAAAAGATAAAACAATAAATAACTTAGTGAGCTTCGTGGTTTAAAAAGGAAAAAACATGAAAACATTAAAATACATATTTACATTTATTTTGATTATACTCTCTTTCAGCTGTTTGAAAGATGATGAATTAATTATAACATTTAATAAAACATTTGGTGGAAGTAGTCATGATTATGGATATTCAGTTCAAGAAACAAGTGAAGGTGGTTTTATTATTACCGGAAGAACAAATTCTTATGGAGCTGAAAGTTCTGCTGATGTTTGGTTAATAAAAACAGATCAAAATGGAAATGAAGAGTGGAATAAAACATTTGGTGGGAGTAGTGGTGAAATTGGATATTCAGTCCAAGAAACAAGTGATGGTGGTTTTATCATTGCCGGATATACATATTCTTATGAAGCTGGAGAATTTGATGTTTGGTTAATAAAGACAGATACAAATGGAAATGAAGAGTGGAATAAAACATTTGGTGGGAGTGGAAATGATTATGGACGATTAGTGCAAGAAACAAGTGATGGTGGTTTTATTATTATTGGATTTACAACATCTTATGGGGCTGGCAGTACAGATGTTTGGTTAATAAAGACAGACCAAAACGGAAATGAAGAATGGAACAAAACATTTGGTGGGAATAGCGTTGATGTAGGATATTCAGTCCAAGAAACAAGTGAAGGTGGTTGTATTATTACCGGATGGACATATTCTTATGGGACTGGAGATTCTGATGTTTGGTTAATAAAGACAGATCAAAATGGAAATGAAGAGTGGAATAAAACATTTGGTGGAAGTGATGATGATTATGGAAAATCAGTCCAAGAAACAAGTGATGGTGGTTTTATCATTGCTGGATATACATATTCTTATGGAGCAGAAGAATCTGATGTTTTGTTCATAAAGACAGATCAAAATGGAAATGAAGAGTGGAATAAAATATTTGGTGGGAGTGGCGTTGATGCAGGAAATTCAGTGCAAGAAACAAGTGATGGTGGTTTTATTATTACCGGATATACATATTCTTATGGGGCTGGAAGTACTGATGTTTGGTTAATAAAGACAGATCAAAATGGTGATTAATTACAAAAGAATAGCAAAATGATTAACCACAAAGGACACAAAGAAATCACAAAGGAAAAGAATATATGGGATTTGGAAAATTTGGCTAAAGCCGATTGTGGATTTGTAATTATTATCCCCTATTTAAAAATAGGGGTAATTCCTAGGGGAAAATGAAAGGAATAGAAAAAAATAACTATTATCTTTTGAATAGCCACTATCTTTAGATAGTGGGATTATAAAAAAACAATTAAAAGGGCTTCAGCCCAACACTCAAGGATTAAAAATGAACAAAATTAGGATAAAAAAAATGAAAACATTAAAATACTTATCAATATTTATCTTGATCCTGATCTCTTTCAACTGTTCAGAAGATGATAAATTATTCAATAGTCCTTATGATTCTGATAATGATCCTGATAAATGGAAACCAAAAGATCTGAAAATACAACAAATAAATATTACAAATATTAAATTAGATTGGGATCAGGATGCAAAAGATATTGACGGCTTCAAAATTGATAGAAAAATTGGCAGTAGAGAATGGGAAAACGAAATAATAACTGTAAATAATGATAAGAAAGAATGTATAGACACGACAGCAATTCCGGATTCTTTAATATATTATAGTGTTTATGCCTATGCAGGAAAAAACAATTCAAATTATATTGCTGATACAATAACAACAGATTTTCCAGCTCCAACAAATATATCTTGTCAATTGATAGATGATCAATCTGTTTCAATATCGTGGAAAGATAATTGTTCTGCTAATAAAGGATTTAATGAGGATGGTTATAAAATAGAAAGGAAGATAGAGGGTGGAAATTGGGAAATTATTGCATCTGTAAGTGAAAATACAGAAAATTATGTTGATGATAGTTTATCTACCGAATTAAATTATTTCTATAGAGTTAATGCATATTTTAAGGAATATAATTCAAATTATACAAATGAAATATCTCTTCAAACAGAATTTTCTGCACCGACAAATTTATCTTATCAATTGTTAAGTGATCAATCTGTAAAAATTAGCTGGAATGATAATTGTTCTTTTGAATCCGGCTACAAAATAGAAAGAAAATTAGAGGGTGAAAATTATACATTAATTGATTCTGTTAATGCAAACATTACAGAATATACAGATAATAGTTTAACTTATGGTGAAACATATTACTATAGAGTAAAAGCATTTACAAATATAAATGAGTCAGATTATTCGAGTGAAATATCAGTTCAAACAGTATTTCCAGCACCGACGAACTTATCTTCTCAATTATTAAGTGATCAGTCAGTAAAAATATCTTGGAATGATAATTATTCTTTTGAGTCCGGCTACAAAATAGAAAGAAAATTAGAGGGTGAAAATTATACATTAATAGATTCTGTTAATGAAAATATAACAAATTATACAAATGAAGGGTTAACTCTTGGTGAAACATATTACTATAGAATAAAAGCATTTACAAATTTAAATGAATCAGATTATACGAGTGAAATATCAGTTCAAACAGTATTTCCAGCACCGACAAATTTATCTTATCAATTGTTAAGCGATCAATCGGCAAAAATCAGTTGGAGTGATAATTGTTCTTTTGAATCCGGTTTTAAAATAGAAAGAAAATTAGAGGGTGGAAATTATACATTAATTGATTCTGTTGTTGCAAATATTACAGAATATACAGATGATAGTTTAACTTATGGTGAAACATATTACTATAGAATAAAAGCATTTACAGATTTAAATGAGTCAGATTATACGAGTGAATTATCAGTTAAATTGGAAATTCCTG
>JAUVLI010000033.1 GCA_030600775.1 Fidelibacterota bacterium
GCCAAATTGTTCAAAGTTGTAGCTACATCAGGCAAATACGTTCGTGGGTTTTCTTTGGCAAGTTCTCTACAAATCTTCAAAGCTTCTTCGTAATGAGAAATTGCTTCATCAAAGAAGTTGAATTTTTGTAGTGAAAAGGCAAAATCAAAATGGTTTGAATGTGAAGGTTCTAATTTAATTAATTCTTTATACAATTCCTTAATTTCATTATAAGCAAAAAGTTGTTTAGCAGCATAAATTGACGATTTTAAAAGCTCAATATTCGCTTCTTTTTGTTTTTTTACATATTTAAAATAATTGTTTCTTATTTCTTCTGAATTTCCTTTTTGTAAATAAATAGTAATATTTTTTAGAGCTTTTGCAAATTCATTATTCCCTTCTAATTGCAATTGTTTTGTCCTTTTATTAAAAACTTGTATTGTTTCTTTTTGATGGTCAATAATCAATAGTAGTATTTCTTTCTCTTTTGGAGTTATTGTGTTATTTAGATACCAATTTTCGATTTCTTTTTCTTTTTCTTTTGCTGTAACAAAGTTTTTTAAATCTTCTAAATATCTTTTTATAAGTCTTGGGTCAAGATTTCTTTGTTCATAAATATCTTTAATTTTCTTTTCTTGTTTCTTTTGTTTTTCGATAATTAATGAAGTGTCAGCTTTTACTTTTTTTGCGATTTTCTTTGTTTGATTAACATCTTGCCCAATTTTTTTCAATTCGCCGGGAAAAATAATATCAGAAATATATTTTGAAGCCCAACCTTTAATAATATCGAGGACAAAAAGAAAAATATATACTACAACACTTAAAAAGCTTAATTTAGTTAGCTTTTTGTTTGTTTTATCAATAAAGGCATCAAGGTTATTTGTGAAATATAAAACTGCCACTAAAAGAATGGGTAACAATGCAAAAAAAACAATTCTTACAAGCCACAGTTTTAGTTTTTTATTTTTCATATATTTTGTTTCGCTAAATTATTTAATCCGTCGTATTATTTTTTAACGAATGCCAACGTGTTGCGGTATGAATAGTTTGGCATTCTTAACATTACGATGAATTATGCGATTAAATATTTTTTTAATAATCCATAAAATGAAAATTATTATGACAGATTTTAAAATATTTAAATAAATTACAGAATCTAATTGTGAAAATAATTCAATTATTTTTTCTTTATTAAATAGATCGTTCATGTTTTGTTACCCCGCCGGCCAAGTAAATTTTCTTCCGGCTAATAAATGTAAGTGAATATGTTCCACCTCTTGCCCTGCATTTGAGCCGTTATTAAAAACCAATCGATATCCGCCTTTTACATTCATTTTTACAGCGATCTGTTTCGCAGCAAACACCAAATCGCCCATAAGCGAACTGTCTTGTTTTTTTAAATCTTCAATACGAGAAATATGTTTTCTGGGAATGATCAAAATGTGAATTGGTGCTTGAGGATTTAAATCACGAAAAGCAATTATTTTATCATTTTCAAAGACAATATCAGATTCAATTTCTCCATTAATAATCTTACAAAATATACATCCCGCCACAATATTACCTCTTTTTTCTTTTTTACGATATTGCTATTAAGTTTAATAATAAAATTTGAATATTAAAACATTTTTTTTTAGTATTTGGAAATTTAATATAATTTGTTATATTTTAATGATTATTGAAAAATAGGGGGCGTAAAGGTTTCGACGGGATTGTAAGATCTTTACAGTAGCATACCGAGGTTTTCAGGACTCCTCGTCTCTTTTGAGATCATTGTGATAAATCAACCTGAGATTAAGTTTTAAATGCAAATAATTTTGCACTTGCTGCGTAGCTAATAGTTCCGCAGTCGTCTATCTTGATGTGTTTGTGCATTGAGCAATAGGCGTCGTTTTCACAAACTCGTTATTTATTTTGTTTGAGTATAAATAATTAAACTTTTCAAACTGGTTCTTCTATGATTTGTTTATTGTTTGTAGGGGAATAAGAAAGCTACAATCCACTAAGTATGTAGAATCTGTTTTGGTCTCTATTTCGGACCCGAGTTCGATTCTCGGCGCCTCCACAAAAAAAATCAGGGTAAAAATATGGGCTATTTCCCACGACCAGGAAAATATGTAATTAAAGATGAAGATGATGATAAACGATTTGATTTTGGGAAACATATCCATCATCGCAAACCACCACGCTCATTATTATGGATAATTATTCTTTTAGCTACATTGTTGTTTCTGTTTTTTTCGTTGCGGAATATGTTGTAAGAAAACCTTATATAAAGGCACAAAGAAGAAGATAATTATAGCAACAAATTTCATTGATTACTCGAATAAAAATAAGATAATAAATTTACTTTAGTTATGACAATAGGAGCAAATCCCATTGTTTTTTGATTTCCCTTGTGTATTTTGTGCCTTTCCTTGTGTTTATATTTCAACTCAATCAAAATAATTAATTTGTTCATATCATAGCAAATTATTATTAACTTTAAGTATGAAAAAATTAAGAAAAAACAGATGATCGATCCGCATGTTCATTTACGAGATTGGCAGCAAGCAAATAAAGAAACGGTTTGTCATGGTTTAAAAATCGCCGATGAAGTTGGATTAGATGCAGTTTTTGAAATGCCAAATACCGATCCGTTAATAATTGATAAGAACACCGTAATGAAGAGAATTAAATTAGCTGATTCTTGTAATATTAATATTTTTCACGGATTATATATTGGTTTAACAATTCACAAAGAACAGATAACTGAAGCCGTGAAATTACACAAAAAATTGTTTCCACGAGTGGTGGGTTTAAAACTCTATGCCGGACCTTCAACAGGATCACTTGTCGTTAAAGATCACGGTCACCAAAAATTTGTTTTCCGAACATTAAAAAAATTAAATTATAATGGTGTTGTTGCGGTACATTGTGAAAATGAAACACTTTTCGAATCGGATAAATGGATTCCACATATTCCTATTACACACTCTGAAGCAAGACCACCGGCAGCAGAAATCTCTTCTGTAAAAAACATTCTAAAAATTGCTCAAGATATAAAATTTGATGGAAGTGTTCACATTTGCCATATTTCCGTTCCCGGATCTGTCACAGAAATTGAAAAAGTTAGAGAACAAGATCAAATAAAAGTTTCTTGCGGAATTACATTTCACCATGCTCTTTTATATAAACAATTGATGAAAAAAACAAATGGCATTTTTTTAAAAGTTAATCCACCATTACGAGATTTGGAAATTCAAAAGAAAATGTTTCAAATGATCTTAGATAAAAAAATCGATGTTATTGAGACAGATCACGCACCTCATCAATTGGTAGATAAATTAAGAGAACCATATTCATCTGGAATCTCGGCACTTCCATTTTATCCAAAATTCATTCAAATTCTAAAAGAAAATGGAATGTCGGATAACGAAATAGACGATTTAACCCACAACAATATTAACAAAATTTTTAATATGAATATTCAAAATACGCATAAAAACAGATCTGTAATTTCTAAAAATGAATATGAATATGATCCGTTTGATTTTTTAAATAATTAGTTTTTATTTTGTCTTAAAAATTGATAAACTATGATAATAAAGAAAAAGGAATATGAAAAAATTGAAACAGAGTGGAACAAATATTAATTTGGGAAATAGTTGTTCAAATATTGCATATTCCTGGGCAAAAAAAACCTTTAACAATCGATCGGATGGAATTGGCAAACCATTAACAAATCTTGATGGAGCGTTTTCCAATATTCTAAATTATAACGGTACAAATATCGGAATTTCATCTGACGGAATTGGTACAAAAATTGAGTTGGCAGAGCGAACCGAAATTTATAATACAATCGGATTTGATTTAATCGCAATGATTGCCGATGACCTAATTGCAAACGGTATTGAAATGGTGAATTTTACAAATATCCTCGATGTTGACAATTTGGATGAAAATATTATCGATTCGTTAATGGAAGGTCTAAATAAAGCGGCAAATTTTTCAAATGTAATTGTTACGGGTGGCGAAATAGCGGAACTTGGTAACAGAATAAATGGCTATGGCGACAAGATGCACTTTAATTGGTGCGGTTCTGGAATTGGAATACTTCCAAAAGACCGATCTGCAATTGACGGAACAAAAATAAAATTCGGCGATGTAATTATTTCATTAAAAAGCCGTGGATTCAGAAGTAACGGATTTTCTTTGATCAGAAAAATTATGAGCGATAATTTTGGAAATAATTGGCATGAAAGATCATATAGTAAAGATGAAACTTGGGGTAAAAAATTAATTGTGCCATCTTTAATTTACACACCACTTATTAAAAAAATATTAGATGCTAAATTTAATATAAAAGGAATTACACATGTTACAGGTGGGGGAATTATTGACAATCTTGCTCGCACATTGAAAGTATCCGGAAAAGGAGCAAACATTGAAAATCCTTTTGCACCATTGGATGTTATGAAAGAAATTCAGAAGTTAGGAAATGTTCTGGAAGAACAAGCATACAGATTGTGGAATATGGGAAATGGAATGTTATTGATCGTTGATAAAACAGAGGTTGATGATATTCTGAAATTAATTCGATCTAAAGAATATGAAGCAAAAGAGTGCGGTAAAATTACCAATGAAAATGTTATTACATTACAAACAAATGGTAATGATCCCACAAAAATAACAAATTAAAAATTGGAGGAGAAATGACAAGCACAAAACGATTAGTAGCATTAGATGCTTTCCGTGGTGCAACAATCGCCTTAATGATCATGGTCAATAATCCGGGAAGCTGGGGACACATTTATTCACCATTGGAACATTCTAAATGGTCTGGTTGCACACTAACGGATCTAGTATTCCCATTTTTTCTGTTTATTGTTGGTGTTTCAATGTGGTTTGCATTTAGAAAATTTAACCATCAATTTACAAAACCCGCTGTTATAAAAATTATTAAACGGTCATTGATAATTTTTGGAATTGGATTATTTCTTCAAACATTAAGGCCGGTTAATAGTTTTGCAGAATTTTTTACACATTTGAGAATTCCCGGAGTATTACAACGAATTGGAATTGTTTATGGAATTGCTTCACTAATATGTTTATATTTCGATGAGAAAAAAGTAAAATGGATAGGTGGAATTCTTCTAATTGGTTATTGGATCTTACTTACTTTCTCCGGTGGCTTTTCTCTCGGTGGTAATCTTGTTGGAAGGATCGATCTTTTGATATTCGGAACAAATCATATTTATCACGGCTATGGCATTCCATTTGATCCTGAGGGATTACTCAGCACAATACCGGCAATCGTTACGGCTATTTTAGGATATTTCACCGGTAAAATAATTACAACAGCTTCTGATAATAAAGTAATTGTTAAAAAATTACTCTTAAAGGGAATCGAATTTGCGATTCTCGGATATTTGTGGGGAATGTTTTTCCCAATCAACAAACCGATTTGGACAAGTTCTTATGTGATCTATACAGGTGGACTTGCTATGATAATACTTGGAATTGCAATTTATTTAATAGATATAAAAGGATATAAAAAATTTACCCAGCCATTGGTTGTATTTGGTATGAATCCATTGTTTATTTTTGTTTTGTCATCGTTCGTAACCAGAACACTGATTTTTGTAATTAGATGGAGAACTGCTGACGGTGGAATTATGACTGCAAAAACTTGGCTTTATCAAAATTTTTTCATGCCACTTGCTAATAATGTAGAGATCAATGCATCGTTCTTATTTGCAATTTTAACAATAATAATCTACTGGCTGATCGTCGATATTTTATATAAGAAAAGGATCTTTATTAAAATTTAATGACAGCAAAAAAACGATTTATAATATTCTTAGTAATTCCCTTTTTACTTATTGCTTTTACCTATTTTCATTTTTGTGGTATAAAAGAATTTGGGGATTCTAATCCAAAATTTACCAAAATAGAAAAAGAAAAAATAGCCAAACTTGAAAAAGTTCTTAAGAAAGCTAATAGCAGATATCATTTTAATGGTTGCGTTTTAGTTGCAATGAATAATAAAATAATTATTGATAAATGTTATGGAACTGCTGATTTTGAAAAAAAAGATACTTTGACAACCAATTCTATTTTTCAGCTTGCATCAATGAGTAAACAATTTACTGCAATGGGAATAATGATACTAAAGGAGAATGGTAAATTAAACTATGACGATAAAGTTCAAAAATTTATCCCGAACTTTCCTTATGAAAAAATCACTATTAGGCATCTACTAAATCATACATCTGGATTACCAAATTATCTTTGGTTGGTAGACAGATTCTGGAAGTTGTCAGAGCCACCATATAATGATGATGCTATTAGAATACTAAATAGCGCAAATCAATATTTAAACTTCGAGTCAGGTAAAAGATTTCAATATTCTAATACCGGATATGTTTTGCTTACTTCAATAATTGAAAAGGTATCCAAAATGAGATTCGGTGATTTTTTAGACAAGAACATCTTTGAACCATTAGGCATGGAGAACACTTTTGTCTATAGCACAGTTTTTAAAGACAATGAAAATAAAAAAATGATCCCCGGTTATAGACATTATAGTAGAGGATATAGAAAATTACCAAAAACAAAATTTGATGGTATAGTTGGTGACAAAGGAATATATTCTACAACGGGTGATCTATATAAATGGGATCAAGCATTGTATGGCAACAAATTAATTGATAAAGAAACATTAATCGATGCATTTCGCAATGGAAGATTAAATAATGGTAAGAAAGTGAAATATGGTTTTGGTTTTAGGATTAAGGAAGATCAATTTGGCAATCGAATAATTTATCATAATGGATTGTGGGAAGGATTTCGCAACTCAATTATGAGAAACATTAAAGATAAAACGACGATAATAATTTTAGAACATACCAATTGTAGATATAAATATAGATTACTAAGAGAAATTGAATATATTGTCAATGGTAATTTGTAAAAAATTAAATTGAAATATAAATCAATATTAAGATCAGGAGAATATTAAACATGAGAAATACTTTAAAAATATTTATGATAACAACATTTATTTTTTTCAATATTCTGTTTGCCAATAATGATCCAATTGTCAAAACAGGGATTGAAGTTTTGCGAGAAAACAATTTCGATATTTTAAAAAATAAAAATGTCGGGTTGATCACAAATCCAACCGGAGTTGATTCAAAACCACAATCTACAATTGATATTCTATATCAAGCGAAAGATGTGAATTTGATAGCAATGTTCGCTCCTGAACATGGAGTTCGTGGCGATTATACTGCCGGTGAACATGTTGACACTTATATTGACAATGTAACCGGTGTTACTGTATATTCGCTTTATGGAAAAAATCGTAAACCATCTGCTGAAATGTTGAAAAATGTAGATGTGTTAATTTACGATATTCAAGATACGGGCTGTCGTTCATACACATATATTAGCACAATGGGATATGCAATGACGGCTGCTGCTGACAATAATATTAAATTCGTTGTGCTTGACAGACCAAATCCATTGAATGGAAATAGGGTAGAGGGCAATATTGTTGAAGACGGCTACTTTTCAATGGTGAGTGCTTTTCCAATTCCTTATGTTTATGGCTTGACTTGTGGTGAACTTGCGAAAATGCTGAATGAAGAAAAAATGTTACCTGACGATGCCTATTGCGATTTGACTGTTGTGCCAATGAAAAATTGGAAAAGAAATATGTCGTTTGAAAATACTGGACTACTTTGGGTTCCATCTTCACCACATATTCCACATAAATATTCACCATTTTATTATGTGGCTTCCGGAATGATCGGAGAATTAGGAATATTCAATATTGGTGTTGGCTACACATTACCGTTTCAAATATATTCTGCAAAATGGATTGATGCTCAATTATTAGCAGGCAAAATGAATAACTTAAAATTACCGGGCGTAATATTTCGTCCAATAACTTTTAAACCATATTATTCCCATTTAAAAGGTGAAAAACTCGGTGGCGTTCAGATTCATATAATTGATCATTCAAAAGTTAATTTAATGTCCATGCAATTTAGATTTTTAGAAGTCGTCCATAAATTATATCCAAAACAAGGAATTTTTTCAGAAGCAAAAGGACGCCATAAAATGTTTGATAAAGTATGTGGAACCGATAAGATCCGTAAAATATTTACAAAAAATTATAAATTTGATGACATTAAACCTATTCTTGAAAAAGATATAGAAAAATTCAGGCAAAAATCTAAAAAGTATTATTTATATAAATAATAATGTAAATTAATTAAGTTTTTGTAACTTATTATATTTGAGAGAATAAAAAAGGAGAAAATCATGAGAAAATTAGGAATTGGATTGTTGACAATTCTGTTTGCCATTAGTTTATTCGGACAGACAGGTAACAAGGAATTTCGCGCTACTTGGTCTATCACTTGGCATCAATTTTGGAGCGGTGGAAGTGTTGATGAACTAAAAGCGCGAACGAGACAAATTTTAGATGATCATAAAAAAGCAAATATGAATGCAGTATTGTGGCATGTGCGTCAAGGTGGAACTGTTTATTATCCGTCAAATATTGAACCTTGGGGTTATTATTTGGGATATGAAGATCCCGGATACGATCCGTTAGCTTATGCTATTGAAGAGGCACATAAAAGAGGCATGGAATTACACGCTTGGTTTAATACTTTTGCAGCATCAAGCACACATAGCGGTACTCCGTCAGCAGAACATCCGGAATGGGTCTGCCGCGATCGAAGTGGAAGTGCAATGACTTCCAGTAGGGCTTTATCGCCAGGTCTTGAAGCTGTTCGAGAATATACGGTAGATCTTGCTATGGAAATTGTTAATAATTATGATATTGACGGAATTCATTTTGATTATGTTCGTTGGAATGAATACAGTAGTGCAAGTAGCTCCATCGTATTAGCAAAAAAAGCAGAAAATTTGGGTTCTCAAATGTTAGATGGAATGTGGACTGAAGAGGAAATTGAGACATTAAAAGCATCTTATGAATCGACAACCGGATCACGATATTTATATGATGTAAATCACCCATATTCAGGTGGAGTTCCAAGTGGATATGGTTCTTGGGAAAATTGGTGGCGTAGTAGTACTGATGAATTTATCAGTGTGCTTCATGATTCGGTTCAAGCAGTAAAACCTTGGGTGAAAGTTTCCGTTGCTGCGTTGGGAAGATATAAAGGTGGTGGATGGAACGGATACTACACTGTATATCAAAATTCAGCTAAATGGTTCGATGAAGGTTGGGTAGATTTAATGACCCCTATGCATTATCATTGGACAACTGCAGATGGATTTTATTATGAATTAAAAAATGATTGGGAACCAAATATTTCACAAGCTATTAGTGACGGTAGAATTTATTCTGTCGGACCCGGATCATATAATTTTGGAAGTAATTGGAACAATCATCCTTCAATTGTAGCAAAAGTCAGAACAATTAGTTGGGTTGATGGAGAACACTTTTTCAGTTACGGTTCTTGGAAAGGTCATCAATATTGGGAAGAAGCAGGCGAGACATTTTACAGCAAAAACACTAAACAAAAACCCGCTACATTTTTATACAGTGCTACACCGGATGCACCTACAATGTCATTCACAAAAATAGATAGTTTTAATTATGAAATTGAAATAACTCCCGCAAGTTCAGTTGCTAAAAACCAATGGTTCATACTTTATCGTTCAGAGACAAATTCAATAAGCAAAGATGGATCGGATATAGTGAAAATCTATTTTGATGACAGTACTTTTAAAGACACGATGACTTTTGATGGCTATCAGAATTATAATGGACAATATTATTATGCAGCTACTATGTGTGATAGATATTGGAACGAATCTGCCTTTACATCTTTGAGAAGCACGAACATAATCCCATCATATAATCCAGCTTTATTATCACAATATCCAGCCGATGGAGATACTGTTGAAATCAATGAATCCATAAATTTAGAATTTTCCAAAAAGATGGATAAAAGTAGTGTTGAAAATAATATCACAATTACGCCAACTCCTCCAACAATGAGTTTTACTTGGGAACATAATAATTGGGTACATGGCAATAAAAAAGTTACGATACAATTTAATGAATTCCTGCCTCGTTCTACTGATTATACAGTTACTTTAGAAGGTGAGATCCAAGACGATATTGGCCTATCTTTTGATGGAAATAGCGATGGAACCGGTGGGGATCCTTTAACATTTACATTTACTACAGCAGATATTGATGTTAAAGGTCCGGTTGCTTTAAATGTTTATCCTGACAGTTCACTTGCCGATTTTGATGTAGAAAATGTATTAACGATCGTGTTTGATGAGCTGGTAGATAAGACCACAATTGATACAAATAATATTACACTTTTGAATGATGGGACACCCGTAAATATTGATCCTGTCTTGTTTACTTTTGGCGAGCAATCAATCTTAACATTGAATACATATTATCAATTAACCGCAGACGCTGATATCCAATTGACACTTGATACTGTAATAACAGATACGGCCGGCAATGCGCTGAACAATCCTCTTACTTACAATTTTCATACCGCTAATGAATATTATGATGAAGACAATCTCGTAGATAATTTTACAAGTGCAAGCACTAATGGTTGGTGGGATCCTGAACACAGTGGTTCAACAGCTGGAACTATCGGCGCCTCAACAACATTTGGAATTTCATCTTCTGTATATTTGCCGGGTTGTGATAATACAAAATCGGGTAGAATAACATATAAATGGGACGAAAGTTTCACCGGTGATTATCTGCTTCGTGAACATTGTGAAACATCACCGAAATCCGATACAACTTATACAATTCAAGCTTATGTTTATGGTGATGGCAGTGGAAACAAATTTAGATTTTCCTGTTATGAATACGATAAAGATGATAACCTCACCAGTGATTTAATTGAGGTCTCAAAATGGACAACAATTGATTGGAAAGGTTGGAAATTGTTAGAATGGAAATTAAGCGATCCAAACAGCGTTGGGGTTTGGTCGCCTACCCTTGGTAATCAAGTTATGGACGGTGCAAAATATAGATTAGAAAGTTTTCAATTGGCAAAGACCGGAGATGGTGCAGTAAGTGGTAGCATATATGTTGATGACCTTCGTCTAATAAATAAAACGCCCGGTGTTGCACCAACAAAAATCAACAACGAAATAGTTGCTACTGAATTTACAATTGATCAAAACTATCCGAATCCATTCAATCCTATTACCAACTTCAAATTTGATATTGTAAAATCAGATAATGTAAGTATTGTAATATATAATATTCGTGGACAAAAAGTTGATGTTGTATTGAATAAACATTTGAATGCCGGAAGCTATAATATTACTTACGATGCATCACATTTGGCAAGTGGGATTTATGTTTATAGCATAAAAACAGACGGAAAACAAAAAGTCAAGCGAATGACTTTGCTTAAATAATTATAAATAAAATTATAATTCTAAAACTTCCGAGGTTTGCAGCTTCGGGAGTTTTTTTATGGAGTAAAATAACCCCGACAGAAATATGCTTCGCATTTCATCGGGCAGGCGTGTTATTTTGTTAAATTTTGTAAAAAATTTAGATGTTTATAATTTTATAAAAAGTTCCGTTTTTTTGCATTAACACACCTGTCCTGTAACGAAGCGTATTAGGGGTTAATGCACTCCAAAATTCACTTCCATTCTCCATTTCCCGACCCGTGAAATTCAGCTTGCTGAATATTTCACCGGGTTCCGTTTCCCCTTTTCCCTTTATTTTTTTCTCCTAATACTCTTATATCAATCAACCGAAGGTAGGGAACATGTCCTTGTGGGAAACTGATATTTTGGAGAAGCTAATAAGTGAAAAGGAAAATGTGAAAAAATGTGAGGGAGCGACTTTGTAAATTTAAAATAAAGAAAATTTGAAATTGATAGGCATTTGTAAGAATATAGAATAACGATTTTAGATTTAAAAAGTTATACGGATAATGTCTTAAAGGAAATTTAAAATTACGAATCAGCGATTTTGAAGATATTAGTGTAATTTGTAAAAACTGTCGCTATTAGCCATAATATTTTTGTTAGTTGTTGCTTGTCCCGTGAAATATTTATCGTATTAAATTATGCTTGCGAAACTATTTAATTGTGGTTTATTCTGTTAAATTCAGTTCGTTGAATATTTCACCGGGGTTTGTTACTAAATAATAAAATCCAAATAAATATTTTTGAATTGTTTAAAAAATTAAATATCTTATCAAAGTTTAAATAAAGTAGAGTTTGCAAACCAAAGGAGAAAAATGAATCGTTTTAGGAAAATTATCGTAAAGAGTGTAGTGCCGGAAAAATTAAAAAAATTAGAAGAGTTCAGTTATAACTTATGGTGGAGTTGGAAACCACAAGCACAAAAATTATTTTCACATTTGGATAAAGAGTTATGGTATGAAGTAAAACACAATCCTTTAAGAATGCTAAAGGAAATAAGTCAAAATAAATTAAATGAAAAGAGCAATGATGTCGAATATATAAAGTTATTTGATGAAGTGATGAAGGAATATAAACAATATATGTCAAATAACGATACTTGGTTTGAAAAAAAATATGGCAAACAAAAGGGTTTTCTCGTTGCATATTTTTGCACTGAATTTGGTGTACATGAAACTGTGCCGGTATATTCCGGTGGTTTGGGAATATTAGCCGGTGATCATATTAAGACAACAAGTGATCTTGGAATTCCTCTTGTTGGAGTTGGATTACTTTATAAACAAGGATATTTTATTCAAAGATTTAATGCCGATGGTCAACAGGAAAGTATTTATCCAAGTTATAATTTTGATGAATTGCCTATTTCACTTGTCAAAGATGAGAAAAATATTCCATTAAAAGTTAATGTCAATTTATACAATAGGAAAGCTTATGCGCAAATATGGAAATTAAAGGTAGGGAAAACGAATATTTATTTACTTGATTCTGATGTTGAAGAGAATTTGCCTGAAGATAAAATTCTAACTTCTCAATTATATGGTGGTGATAATGAGATGCGGATCACACAAGAATTATTTTTAGGGATCGCCGGAGTAAGAGCCTTGAGAAAAATTGGAGTTGCTCCGACTGTTTGGCACATGAACGAAGGACATTCTGCATTTTTGGGATTGGAAAGAATTAGAGAATATGTTGAACAAGGTGAATCATTTGAAGTAGCAAGAGAGATTGTTGCTTCTTCATCCGTGTTTACTACACATACTCCTGTTCCTGCTGGACATGATGTCTTTAATGAGGATTTAATGAAAAAATATTTTTACGAATTCCATTCAAAATTAGGAGTAGATTGGGGACAGTTTTATGAACTCGGTCGCGATCAAATTGATAATAATTTTAGCATGACAATTTTAGCATTCAATCTTTCGAAAGCGTATAATGGAGTTAGTAAACTTCACGGAGAAGTAAGCAGAAAAATATGGCAAGATTTTTGGAAAAATATTCCTATAAATGAAATTCCGATAAATTATGTTACCAATGGAATTCATACTGAGACATGGATAGCAAAAGAATTCAGGGATTTATATGAAGAATATTTGGGAAAAAAATGGTTCAAAAATATTTGTGATAAAAATATGTGGGAAAAAGTAGAAACAATCCCATCGGAAAAGATATGGGAATCTCATCTCCATCGTAAAAAACGATTAGTGGATATTGCAAAGAAAAATATTGAGAAACGGAATAAACATAACGGAATTCCTGAATATATTACAAATAAAATTAATGAACGATTGGACCCAAACGCACTTTTTATTGGATTTGCAAGGCGTTTTGCAACATATAAAAGAGCTACTTTGATATTAAGAGATATTGAAAGAATTAAAAAAATATTGAATAGTAGTGACCGACCGGTAATTCTATTTTTTGCAGGGAAAGCTCATCCGGCAGATAAACCTGGACAGGAATTTATTAAACAAATTTATCATTTATCTTTGCAAGAAGAATTTCTGGGGAAAATAAATATACTTGAAAATTATAATATTACTTTAGCAAGATATTTAGTTTCAGGAGTTGATATTTGGTTAAATAATCCGAGACGACCTCGTGAAGCAAGCGGTACATCTGGCGAGAAAGCTTGTGTAAATGGAGTAATCAATTTTTCTGTTCTTGACGGCTGGTGGGCTGAAGGGTACAATCAGAAAAACGGTTGGACAATTGGAGAAGATAAAGATTATAAGAATAATGATATTCAGGATAGTGATGACGAAGCAAGTTTATATTTTACTTTAGAAAATTCCATCATTCCCGAATATTATGAACGCAAAAACGGTAAAAGATTTTCGCTTTCATGGATAAATAGAATGAAGGAATCAATAATAACAAATGCATCAAAATTTTCTACCTGTAGAATGCTCAGGGATTATGTGAATAATATTTATATTCCAACTTTTGAATATAACAATAAAATGTCAGAAAATTCAGCTGTGAATTCCTCAAAATTGGTAGAGTGGAAAGATAAGGTAAAAAATGCTTGGGATGGTATTTGGATTAGAGAAATTGATGGTGTTAATAAATCTACTAATGAGTTGGAATTAAATGTGAAAGTTGAAGTAAATCTAAATGGATTGAGTTCAAAAGATATAAAAACTGAAGTATTCTTAGTTCAAGATGGATACGAGACCGAACCTATTTCAATTACAGAGTTGAAAATAATAGAGAAGAAGTCACAAAATAATTGTATATATTCAGGGAAAGTAAAAATTCCCAAGGGCGGAATTTACAAATATGCTGTTCGAGTCCGTCCGTGTAATAAATTATTTCATCATAAATTCGAAAATCGTTGTATTAAATGGATGGAATTGGCTGGAATGTAGGTTAAAAAGGGATTTTTTAATTTTTTGTCCGTTCCCGTTCGATGCCTTTTATGTATTTATAATCCCACATTGGGTAAGTATTAACCCTTTCAGTGAATTCTGCGTCCTTCCGACTCTGCAGTGAATTATTTACACCAATTTCTCATAATTCTTTTTCAGCAATTCCAAACTGTCTTTATATGACCTTTCTTTATTGCGTTCGTGTTCAACAATATTTTTTGGAGCGCGTTTTACGAAATTAGGATTATGCAATTTACCTTGAACGGCTTTTAATCGTCCTTCAAAATTTCCGATTTCCTTTTCCAATCGCTGTTTCTCTTTGTCAATATCTATCAATCCTTCTAACGGAATGTAAATTTGTAAATTCTCTACAACAGCAGTAGCAGATAAATCCGGTTTTTTGATATTTTTATCAATTGTCAGGTTTTTAATTTTCGCAAGGGAAATAATATATTCGGAATTTCTATTTAGAATATCTTTATATTTTTCGGAATTATTTTGAATTAACACATTTGCTTTTTTAGAGGGAGGGACGGTCATTTCACTTCTGATGGTTCTGATTGCAGTAATGATTTCCATTACCAATTTCATCTCTTTTTCAATTTGTTCATTTACAAATTCATTCTGAGTTTTTGGCCATTCACTGATTATTATATCCGACTCATTTCCGCTTTTTATTGAATTCCAAATTTCTTCTGTAATGAATGGAGTAAATGGATGAAGTAATTTTAATATCGTTTTTAGAGTGTAAATTGCAACGAATAAAGGTGTTTCTTTTTGCTTTTTATTATCGCTATAAAGTTGTGGTTTTATTAATTCAATATACCAATCACAAAAATAATTCCAAGTGAAATTATAGAGATTTTTAGCAGCATCATTGAAGCGATATTTTTTTAAGTTTTCATTTACAGATTTTACTGTGTTTTGAAGTTTACTTAATATCCATTTTTCAGGAGTGTTTAATTTTATTTTTTCAATTGAAAGTGAAGAATTATCATAATTGTCATCAATATTCATAAAGATAAATCGTGTTGCATTCCAAAGTTTATTTAAAAAATTTCTGCCGGTTTCCAATTGTGATTCATCAAATAAAATATCTTGTCCCTTTGGAGCAATGAGCATAATTCCAAATCGTAAGGTATCTGCTCCGTATTTTGCAATAATGTCGAGTGGATCGGGAGAATTTCCCAAAGATTTACTCATTTTTCGTCCTTGACTGTCACGTATTATTCCAGTAAAATATACATTCTTAAATGGAATCTCATTTTGGAATTCTAATCCAGCCATTATCATTCTTGCTACCCAAAAGAAAATAATATCCGGTCCGGTAACCAAATCGTCAGTTGGATAATAATAATCCAGATCAGGATTTTTCTCAGGCCAATCAAGTGTAGAAAATGGCCATAACCACGAGCTGAACCACGTATCTAAAACATCGTTATCTTGATAAATATTTTTGGAATTACATTTCGGACATTTTTTAGGATCGGTTTTCTCTGCAGATTCCCAACCGCAATCTTTACAATAAAATACCGGAATTCTATGTCCCCACCACAGTTGACGACTGATACACCAATCCTTAATATTCTCCAACCAATGATTATATGTTTTCACCCAACGCGAAGGATTGAATTTTATTTT
>JAUVLI010000095.1 GCA_030600775.1 Fidelibacterota bacterium
AATAGTTGATCTAATAAAACGCATAAGTACAATGTCAAAATCGTATGGAAGAATTAGAATAAATGTATCAATTTCAACATTTATTCCGAAGCCATTAACTCCGTTTCAATGGGAAAAACAATTATTACCTGAAGAAACCGATAGAATAATTCATTATTTAAGAAATGAATTGAAAAATACAAAAGTAAAATTAATGACGAATGATCCCTATGAATCGCTTATTGAAAGTGTAGTTTCACGAGGTGATGACAAATTAAATTTAGTAATTTATGATGTCTGGGAAAATGGTGGAAAATTTGATGCATGGAGTGAGAAGTTTGATAAAGATCTATGGTTAAATGCATTAAAAAAATATGATATTGATCCGTTAAAATATACATCAGAGAAAAATATTAATGATCCATTACCTTGGGATTTTATAGATTTTGGTATTAAAAGGGATTTTTTGATTGAAGAGCGAGAGAAGGCATTTAAATTGGAAAGCACAATAGATTGCAGAGATGGATGCTATTTTTGTGGTGTATGCAACAAAGATTTAAAAATGTTACAGAATAATAAAAATATTCACAATGATGAAGAAGTTGACGAAAGTAAATTAAAGTTGGAAATTGAAGAAGAAAACAAATTGAAAGATGCTGAAGAATGGATAGTCAGAATGAAATTTGCAAAAGCAGGGTTAATAAAGTATATTACACATCACGATTTATTTAGAATATTTCAAAGAAGTATCAATATGTTAAATTTACCAATAAAATATTCACAAGGTTTCAATCGTCGTCCGAAAATTTCTTTTGGTTTCCCAATTCCAATGAGTTATGCTGCCTTTGAAGAATATGTTGATATGATTTTTTTACGATCAATATCAGATATAAAAAGTCAATTTAATAAAGTATTACCTGAAGGTTTGAAAATTATTTTTCAAGAACAAATTGAAAGAAAAACTCCATCAATTATGATAGATACAAAAGAAATCATTTACAAAGTAAAATTTTATTCTGATATTGATACCGATAAGATAAAGAATAAATATTTTGATTTGAGGAAAAATGACAATTTAAAAATAAAGAGAAAAAATAAAAAGAAAGTAAAGGAAATAAATTTAAGAGAATTTATTAAAGATCTTGAATTTGGAGAAAATTATATCATTATAAAATATAAAGTTGTAAATTCTAAAACGGCACGAGTTGTAGAATTACTTAAACTGCTATTTGGAGAAGATATTCCAAAATTTCAAGGTGAAAGATTAAAAGTTATTTTAAAAAATTAAGGAAAACATAATTTATATGGAAAAAGAAATTTTTATTAGTGAAACTTCACTAGAAAGTAGAATTGCAATTTTAGAAGATAAGGAATTGGTTGAGTTATATATTGAAACCCCCCAAAAGTATCGGATGATTTCAAACATTTACTACGGAAAAATTGAAAAAGTAATCGATGGTATGGGAGCGGCATTTATTGAAATTGGGGAGAGTCAAAATGCTTTTTTACCATTTTCACAAATTACCAAAAGACATGGTTTGCCAAGAAAAAAAGAGCGTATTATCGGAGCAGGATCTCCGACTATTGAGCCACCAATTCACTCTTCAAAAGAACTTAAAGAAGGTAAATATATTTTAGTACAGGTAATTAAGGAACCTTATTTCAAAAAAGGTTCTGGAGTAACAACTGATATTTCATTAGCTGGAAGATATTCTGTTTTAGTGCCATTTTCAAAAAATATTGGTATTTCCAGAAAGATAAAAAACAATAAAAAACGATCGTCGTTAAAGAAAATGGCAAATGAATTAGTTCCTGATGGTTTCGGATTAATAATTCGTACTGAGGCGGAAAATAAAGAAATTGAATATATAAAAGATGATGTAAAAGATTTATTAAATAGTTGGAAAGAATTAGAAAAAAAAGTTAAAAATACTAATACACCACAATTAGTTCATAAGGAAATGAGTATTTCATCATCCGTTATTCGTGATTTATTCACTTCTGATGTAGATAGAGTAATAATTGATGATAAAAGTAAATATAAAGATATTAGATCATATGTTAATGATATAGATGAAAAATTGTTGGGAAGAATATTTTATCATAAAAGTGGTTCATTGTTTGGAGAGTATGGAATATCGAAACAGATAGAGAAATATTTACGCAGGAAAGTATGGTTGAAAAATAGCAGTTATTTGATCATTGAACAGACAGAGGCATTATTATCTATTGATGTTAATAGTGGGAGATTTGTTGGAAAAAAAGACCGAGAAAAAAATATTTTGGAAGTTAATTTGTTAGCAGCTAATGAAATTGCTCGACAACTGAGATTGAGAAATAATGGTGGTTTAATTGTCATTGATTTTATTGATTTAACTAAAGCCCAAAACAAAATTTTGTTAGAAAACGAATTAAAGAAAGAATTGAAAAAAGACAAGGCAGTTACTACAACTGCAAAATTGTCAAAATTTGGATTGTTAGAAATGACAAGACAAAGAATTAGTAATTCGCTTATTTTTAGTATGAGTGATGTATGTCCCGTTTGTCATGGTAATGGAAGAATTCCATCAAAACAAAGTATGATCTCTAAAATAGAAATGTGGATCAAGCGATTTCGGTTAGATAATAAAGCAAAAAGGATTTTTATTCATATTCATCCTAATTTAATGGAATTTATTAACGAAAATCATCGTAAATTATTTCGTAGGATACAATGGAAACATTTACTAAAAATAACTTTTTTAGAAGATACTAATATAAGTATTGGTGAATTTAAAGTATTCATGAAAAAGAATAGTAATGAGGTTACAGAAAAATATTAACAATTTTTTTAAGAAAACACTAAAACGAAATATTAAAAAATGAATAATTTATCGAATATAGAAATAATAAAAAAGCGTCATTCTGTTAGAAGTTTCAAAAAAAAGAAATTATCTGATAGATTAATACAATTAATAACTGTAAAAATTGATTCATTAAAATCTGGTTACTTCAAAAATGAAATAAAATTTTATTTGGTGGATAAATCCAATTTACAAAAAAATATTAGATTTGGGACTTATGGGATTTTTAAAAGAACGAAATATTTTTTAGTAAGCGTTATTGATAAGAACACTTGTAATGATCAAGTTTATGAAGATCTGGGATATTTATTTGAGTTGTTAATTTTATATGTAACCGGATTGGGATTGGGTTCTTGTTGGATTGGCGGAACATTTAATCGGAGAAAATTTCGAGAAGCATTAGAATTAAATGATAATGAATTTATTCCAGCTATTTGTCCTATTGGATATCAGACAGAAAATTTTAGTGTTCGTGAAAAAGTAATGAAAAAAATAGCAAGATCTAATAATAGGAAACCTTGGCATCAGTTATTTTTTGAAGATGGTTTATCAAAACCGTTGATTCAGGATATCGTAGGCAAATATTCCATTCCGTTAGAGATGATTAGATTAGCTCCATCTGCAAGGAATACACAACCTTGGAGAATAATTAAAATCGGAATTTATTTTCATTTTTATTTAAAAGGAGTATCAAATTCTCTATCCATATTTGATAATTATGATTTTCATTCAGTTGATATTGGAATTGCAATGTCTCATTTTGAATTGTCTTCAAATGAATTGAATCTAAAGGGAAAATGGATAAGTAACGATCCAAAAATAAATTTAAAAGATGAACTTGAATATGTAATAAGTTGGGAAACTAAGTAAATGCAAAAAATTAGAATTTTACCTGAAAATTTAGCAAATAAAATCGCAGCAGGCGAGGTGGTCCAAAGGCCGGCATCTGTTGTGAAAGAATTGATTGAAAATAGTATTGATTCCGGAGCTGATGAAGTTATTATTTATATTAAGAATGGTGGCAAGGATCTTATTCAAATAGTTGATAATGGTGAAGGAATGAGTGAAGATGACCTTCTATTAGCATTTGAGCCACATGCAACGAGTAAAATATTTAAAATGCATGATTTAGAAAAAATTCAGACATTGGGATTTAGGGGAGAGGCATTACCAAGTATTGGTTCTGTTTCGATGGTGGAGGCGAGATCGTGCCAAGATGATTCTCAAGAAGGAAGACAATTGATTATCAGAGGTGGAACGATGAAGTCAATAGAACCTATGCCAATGAGATGTGGAAGTAGTATTTTTGTTCGAAAATTATTCTTTAATACACCGGCAAGAAGAAAATTTTTAAAATCGGCAAATACAGAATATCGTCACGTAATTGAAATAATTAGAAAATTTGCATTGGGCTATCCAAAAGTAAAATTTCAATTTTATTCAAATGATTCAGAAGTTTTTAATTTAGATAAAAATGATTTGAAAAATAGAATTGGAGAATTATTTACTAAAAATTACACCGATAAATTAATTCCAATTGATAATTCTCAAGATGGACTTTCTTTAAAAGGATTTGTTGGGAATTTAGACTTGGTTAGAAAAAAAGGTGCTGAACAATATTTATTTGTAAATGATCGGTTGGTTGTTGATAGAATGATGAATAGTGCTGTTTATTCTGCATATAGAAGTTTAATTGAAAGGGGAGAATTCCCATTTTTTGTATTGAAATTAAATTTAAATCCTGAAGAAATTGATGTAAATGTTCATCCTTCAAAGACAGAAATTAAGTTTCGAAATGAGTGGCAAATTTATCAGTTTATCAAAAATAATGTATCATTAAAACTTGGAAAAATAACGGAAATGATTCCTCAAATGTCAAAATATTTGCAGAATGATTTTAAAAATAATGTATTTCCAAGCAGAAACGAAAGAGCGAATAAATTTGACAATAATACATTTGGAAATAAAAGAATTCAAATGAATAAACCGTTAAGTGAAAAGGAATTGCAATCACAATTATCGTTGCAAATGATCCCTAATAAGCAAAGAACAACCGACTATTCATTTGATAGAAAAAGTGTAGATACTAATGAAGAATTTTCTTTTGACGATAGAATAAATCGTTTTAAATCAAGTTTAGATGATATGAGTAATGTCTATAAAGATATTCCATATTCAAATTTATGGCAAGTACATAATAAATATATTATGGCTCAAATTTCTAGTGGTGTAATAGTTATAGATCAACATGTTGCTCATGAGAGGATATTATTTGAACAAGCGTTGAAATCTTTTAATAATAAATTAAATAGAAGTAGTCAACAGTTATTGTTTCCTGTGTCATTAGAATTGAAACCAGATGATTTTTCTATATTACTTGATATTTTACCGTCGTTACAAAAATTGGGTTTTTCGATGAGAGAATTTGGTAAAAATACAATTGTTCTTGAAGCAGTTCCTTCAAATATTCAAAGGTTAAGTGAAGAGAAAATTATTTTGGAAATTCTTGATGATTATAAGAAAAATAATAAGGTAAATAATCCAGTTACACATAAAGTTGCAGCTTCTTATGCCTGTAAAGCAGCAATAAAAGCAGGTGAAAAATTAGAGATAGATGAAATGCAAAGATTAATAGATGAGCTTTTCCAAACTGGCAATCCCTATTTTTGTCCTCATGGCAGGCCGATAATAGTCAATTTATCATTAGACGAATTGGATAAGAGATTTGAGAGGAAGTGAGTTTATAAATTATAAATTGTTAGCCAAAATGAATTAGTGAATTTGGTATTTATTGTTATTGATGTTATTTCTCTGCAATTCTGCGGTAAGAATTTAAAATTTAGACAATTTTTTCAATGATACTTTTACAATTTCTTCGATTGTTATTTTAGGATTCTCTTGGATTAATTTACTTACGATTTCATGAATGTTTGTTCTTTTGAAGCCCAATGATTCCAGAGCTGCTATAGATTCTTTTGCAAGTGATTTATATTTTTCAGAAATGATTGCGTTACCTGTTAATTCTGATAATTCTTTTTCTGTAAATTTATCTTTTAATTCTATAATTATTCTGCGAGCAGTTTTTTCGCCAATACCCGGAAGTCGTTTTAAGGATTTGACATCGCTATCAAGTATGAACTTTTTGAAATCATTTACAGAAACCCCTGACAAAATATTTAAAGCGTTTTTTGGACCGATTCCGGATAGACCAATTAATTTTAAAAACAATTCTTTTTCTTGTAAATTAGCAAATCCGTAAAGCATTAAAATATCTTCTCTTACATGTAGATAAGTGTATAAAAAGCATTCATCTCCGGGATCTGGTAATTCTTCATAAGTTGGTCTGGAAATTATTATTTCAATAGCAAAACCACCTTGTTGAATAATAATTTTATTCGGAAATTTTTTAATTATTTCACCTGTAATACTATAGATCATTTTTTTATCCGTTAATTTTATTTAAAATTTATTCTATTCATTATTAGTTCATTAGTTGTTTAAATTTGTATTGGTTGAAGAAAGTAATTGCCGTGGCAAGAGCATCTGAAATGTCAAGAGATTTAGGAATGTTTTTTGTATTCAATAAATGTTCTACCATGTATTTTACTTGTTTTTTTGAAGCAGCACCATTTCCTGTAATTGACTTTTTTATTAAACGAGTGGCATATTCGTAAATAGGTATCTTTAATATTTGAGCTGATAATATTAAAGTTCCACGAGCATGACCAAGTATAAGAGATGATCTTGCATTTATATTTACAAAAGTTTCTTCGATTGCAAAAATATCCGGTGAATGTTCTTCTATTATATTCGACATATTCGTATAAAGTATTTCCAATCTCTCAGGAAACGGCTGAGATGTTTTTGTTGTGATCGTTCCTGCTGTGATAAAATCAAGATGTTGTTTATTTGTTTTGATTATACCATATCCCGTAGTATTTAAGCCAGGATCTACTCCAAGAATTTTCAATTTATTTCTTTCTCTAATTTAACTAATATTTCTTCACTAATATCAGAATTATCCCATACTTTTTGAATGTCATCATAATCATCCAATAATTCATATAACTCAAAGAATTTTTTTGCTTCTTCATAATTTAATTTTACTGTTGTTCCGGGGATCTGTTCTATATCAGCATTTTCGATTGGATATTTTTTTGACTTTAAATCTTCTTTTACAGTATTAAAATCTTTATTAGATGTGATAATTTCAAAATTATCTTTTTCTTGAATTATATCTTCTGCACCTGCATCTAAAGCATCCATCATTAGATTGTCTTCATCAACATTTTTACTTGTAATTATTATTTTTCCCTTCCTATTAAAGTTCCAAGCAACCGAGCCAGATTCTCCTAAGTTACCGCCGAATTTAGTTAAAAGATGTCTAATTTCAGATACGGTTCTCTGTTTATTATCTGTCATTATTTCCAATATTAAAGCAACTCCATTTGGCCCATAACCCTCATAAGTATATTCATCATAATGTACACCTTCTAATTCGCCAGTTCCTTTCTTTATTGCCCTGTTTACCGTATCAAGTGGAATATTATTTGATTTCGCATTATCGATAGCTGCTCTAAGTCGAGGATTAGCATCTTGATCACTGCCACCGGTATGAGCTGCAACAGTTATTTCTTTTAAGATTTTTGTAAATACCTTACCTCTTTTAGCATCAGTCGCTGCCTTTTTATGTTTGATATTTGCCCATTTAGAATGTCCGGACATTTTTACTCCTTTATAATTATTTTTTCTTTTAATATATCACTATTAAAATATAATAAATATTTTTTAAATTTCACAAGATATTT
>JAUVLI010000062.1 GCA_030600775.1 Fidelibacterota bacterium
TAATATCATTGATTAATTTTTGCATTGAGTGTTTTTGTTTTTTATTTTCGGCATTGCGATATGTATCAACTGCAACTCTGTAACTGTCAACTGTCCATTTGCTGTCTTTTAGTGCATTGCCGAGATCTGCATCCACTTCAAAACGACTGACGAGAGAATTTCCACATTTAATATTTATATCAATATTGGGAAGTGTCTCCAATTCGCCATCTTTTTTATAATATGCATTCTTTAATAATTCAATCCATAATCGCAAACAACATATTTTTACGGAATTGGGATTAATATCTACTCCGAATAAACAATTCTCAATTAAGGTTTTCTTTTCATAAAAAAGTGCCTCTTGAATTCTTTGGCTTTCCCGTGATTTATAATTGTATTCAAATAATTTTTCATCTTCATCAGTCACAATTAATTCATCATTTGCTACTTCTACGGAATATTCTTTCAATCGTTTTCCATCGACATCTGATAATATTTTTAAATCGTTTTTTATTGCAATAATTTCATTAAGTGCAGAAACGAGAAAATGTCCGGAGCCAACAGCCGGATCACAAATTTTTAAATCGTTTATTATTTCATTTGCTTCTTCTATATTTTCTATTTTTATTTTATTATAAATATCTGTGATTGATTTACATTTCCACTTTTTTTTATCGTTAAATTTCTGTATAACGGCTTTTCTGATTGTTTCTCTGCTCATATACATTGTAATGAATCCGGGAGTAAAAAACGAACCGTCTTTATAGCCGTTAATCTTTTCAAAAATCAATCCGAGAACAGAAGCATTGATTAAAGTTTTGTTGTCTTCCTGAATTTCTTCCGAACCTTCGCTACTGAAATCATAAGCATTCAGAAATTCAAAAAGATACTCAATCGCATTGATTTTCCCCCTTCTCTTCTTTCCGTTTTCATCTTTCAAAACTGTTGATGAATGGATTGGAAGTAAATTATTATTTTGTAAATTGCTTATGAATATTGTGGAATGTTCTATTTTGGTTGGTTCAAAAAGTGAGCTGTTTAGATAAGGAACTTGTTCAAAAACAGATTTCACATTATCATTTCTATCTTCTTTTTTTATCGCCAACACTTGAAAAAATAAACTGTTCAAATCGTCATAATCTTTAATTTTTTTCAAGTTTAAAAATTCAAAATCCTTATCGCCATTGTGATATTTGATTAATTGAGCTTCTAATAATTTTATAAATAATATTCGATTTATCCAAGTGATATTCAGTTCAAGTGCAACATCAAATAGTTTTTTTTCAGTAATATTTCCAAATTCATTCGGATTGTTAAGTTCATAAATTTTATCTAAAATTTCCAGTTGAATAATTGCATTTTCAAGTAATGATCCTGAATTTCGTTTATCTTTTTGGTTTCTTGTAATTAACTTTTTGCTTCCTTTTTTAATTTCAGATAATCCAATAATATGAAGTAATTCACTATAGAATTTTTTATCCAAACTATTACTGTCATTAACAAATGAAAGTTTTAAAAGATTTTCCGGTGAAAAAAGTTTAAATAATGCGATAAGTTTACTAACATGTGTTGAGGATTTTTCATAGTCACGAATATCAAAATATGTAAATTCAATTTCGGTTTCTAATTGAGCAATAAATGGTTTGGCAATATCATTATAAAAAACATCAGTAGTAATTCCCGACAATCGTTTTTCTTCAAAATCTTTAAATTGTTTTACAAAATCCTTATTTTTTGCAAAATGTTTTTCAAATTCAGCTGAATCAAAAATAAACCATTCATTAATATTTGTAGCAATAAAATGTTTGACTTCAAGATTATTCCCGGTTATTCGTTCTCGTAAGTAATATAAAACCAATTCGTGAAGTGCCTTAACATTAATCTTTTCTTTTGTCAGCATTTCATTTTTGTTTGTTGGTCTTTTGGCTTCAATTATCACACCAACAGAACTTTTTGCCTCTTTTCCATTATGGATAACTAAATCGCTTCTATCTTTTGTATTTATAAAATATTTTTGTTCGTAATATGTTTTTTTGAGAAAATCAGAGATAAGATTCTTGTGGAATTCTTCCGATTCTGTTTTAGAATTTTTTGATCTATTAAGTAGTTGAATTAGATTATTTTTAAAATTATCAATTTCAATTCTGTTTGGTTTTATCTTCAGAAAAGCTTTATTAATTGCTTTTCTTGGATTAAGAATTTTTGTATTCATATTTTTTCCACTTTTTTAATTACTATAACATACAAAATCAAATCCAAACAAAAAATATTTTTCAAACTAAGTTCGTTTTTGTTCGTTTTCGTTCGTTGCTAAATTCTCCTTTGCATCTTCGCGTGAGTTTCTTCTTTGCGGACTTTGCGAGAAATCTTCACTACTCATCCAAAATATCTAAAGTATAAATTTTTTCTAACTCTTTTTTATCCTTCATTAATTTCACTTGTTGTTTAATTAATTCCAAATTAGCTTTATCATCATTTTTTATATTTTGTATTTGTTTGCTTAAATCATCATATTGATCTTGTATCATTTGTTTCTCGATTTGCTTTAAACAGGCAACTAATGTTTTTTCCGGTTCGATTATTGAATCTAATTCCATTACCAATCTTACTACAAATCTTCTGATCTTTTCCTCATGGATTTTTTCCGGTATCTGTTCCGGTAGAATATCATCGTTATTGTTAACTATTCCTAAAACTTTCGCTACAACTTCAGATAAAAACTCATGTGAAAAAATATCCGGCGTAATATATTTTAATCCGGCTTTTCGTGTCTTTGAATTATTAATTAGCAGTAATTGAATTAACTGATATTGAGCTGCTTCGGATTGATTTTTGAAATTCTTTTCTCGTATATGAATTTGTGGTGAATTATCATGCGATTTAAAGGTTTTTTTTCTCAATTGCTTTAAAAGCGATTCATATTCTAAATTGAATTCTTCGGCTATATCTTTGATAATCATTTCACGATATATTTGGTCGGAAAATTGCCTAATCTCATCTATAATATCAGTTACAATTTTTGACTTTTGGGTCGCATTTAACTTGTCAAATTTATAATGTTTTTTCAAGAATGAGAGAAACGAAATGCTTTTATCAATTTTCTTTTGGAATTTTTCCGCACCATGCTCTTGTAAAAAACTATCCGGATCGTCTTCCTTATTTAAGACAAGTATTTTACAATTTACCTTTTGTGAAGTCAAAATATATCCAGCTCTCATCGTTGCTTTCTGACCGGCATCGTCACCATCATAAATTAAAATTGCCGTCTCTGCATACCGTAGAATAATTTTCCCGTGATGAGTTGTAAAAGCCGTACCCGAACAAGCAACACAATTTGTAAATCCATTTTGGAATAATTGTAAAAAGTCCATATAACCCTCCACAATTAAAACCTCTTTTGATTTACGAATAATATCTTTTGTGATGTTTAATCCATATAAAACATAGCTTTTGTGATAAATTGGTGTCTCCGGAGTATTGATATACTTGCCAATCTTTTCATTTTTTTTCAAAGTCCGTCCACCAAAAGCGATAGGTTTATCTTTCAAATTATAAATTGGAAAAATTATTCTGTTTCTAAATCTATCGTAAATTTTTTCCTTTGATTCTGCAAGAAGTCCGGAGGCTTTTATTACATCCAAACCAAATTTTTTCTTGTCGTATTTATTATTGAAAAAATTCCATTCATCCGGAGCGTAACCAACTTTAAATTTCTCTATCGTCTGCTTTAATAAACCTCGTTCTTTCAAATATTCAAGAGGAATTTTACCTTTAGAAGAAAATAATGAATTGTGATATAAATTAGCTGCGAATTCATTTAATGTATAGAGACGAGTAGTATCGCTTGTGTCTTTTTCGGAAACACTGAATTCATCAATTTTTACATTTACTCTTTCCGCTAATTCTTTCACTGCTTCAATGAAAGTTATTTTTTCATAATCCATCACGAAGTTAATTACATTCCCACCAACTCCGCAACCGAAACAATGAAATATTTGCTTCTTTGGACTTACACTGAAAGATGCAGTTTTTTCATCATGAAAAGGACACTTTGCCCAATAATTTTGCCCCTTCTTTTTCAGTTGAATATATGAAGAAATGACTTCTACTATGTCATTATAGTCCTTTATCTGTTCAATTTTATGTTCGGGTATTTTTGCCATTAATTAGTTCGCTTTTTTATTCTTTAATAATTTCAAATCTTTTTAATTCTACATTTTTTTTAGAATTGTTGGGATCAAATATTCTTCCATTCATAGCGATATAAACACCTGTAGGAAGTATTTGAACACCTGTAACGGCTGCGCCAATATTAAAAACGGCATCGCTTGATTTAAATCTCGCCGGTTGCATCGAGCCAGTAAAAACAATTACTTTATTGTGAGGTTTTTGACTTAATAATTGAGCGGTTTTTATCATCGTATCTGTGCCGTGTGTAACAATAATTTTGTCATGTGGATCTTTTAAAATTGTATCAATGATCTTCTTTCTATCTATTTCCGTTAGATCCAAACTATCTTTTTTTAGAATAGATTCTATTTCATATTTAATTGTTACATTTGACTCTTTTAAAATTTCATCAGCAACTGATTCGCCTATTTGGTATTTACTACCTTCATCAAAATATACCTTATCAATTGTACCGCCAATAGTAAGTATTTTTATATCCATTTTTCCTCCTTATTAATGTTAAATTTATTGAAATATTTTTGAAATTAAAATATTAATCTTGTAAAAATGAACACGAATATTTTTTATAACGAATTACACAAATTAAGGTTGAGGTAGAGGTTGAGGTTGAGATTCTACAAAGTCATCATGTTTCTAATCACTCTTCCACTTCATCTCTCCTTTTCCGTTTTCTTTCTTGTTCAATTAATTTTTTCATTTATACAAATAAATTTATTATATTTGAGTATGATGAGAGATTAAAAACGATTGAATAAAAAAGGGAATGAATAATGTTAGATATTAAACGAATACGAAACAATCCTGATGAAATTAAAATTGGTTTGAAAAATAAAGGTATTGATCCTGAAATTGATAAAATTTTAGAGATTGATAAAAAAATGCGTCACCTTAAAAATCAGACAGATGAATTAAAACACAGACGAAATATTGTAAGTAAAGAGATAAGTTTAAAGAAAAAGAATAAAGAAGATGCATCAAATTCTATCGCCGAAATGCAAAAGGTTTCTAAAACGATAAAAGAAAACGATAATGAAATTCAAAAATATAAAAGCTTATTAAACGAATTGTTATTTAATACTCCAAATATTCCTCATAAATCAACGCCAATTGGCAAATCTGAAAAAGATAATGTAGTTATTCGAGAAGTTGGTAAAAAGAAAGTTTTTGATTTTTCAATTAAAGATCATATAGAATTAGCTGAAGATAATTCTCTGATCGATTTCAAAAGAGGTGCAAAAATTGCCGGTAGTGGATTCCCGTTATATACAGGTGAAGGAGCAAAATTAGAACGGTCGATAATAAATTTTATGCTTGATATACATACGACAAAACATGGATATAAAGAAATATTTCCACCGTTCATGGCGAGTATAAAATCCACAACAACAACCGGACAGCTTCCCAAATTTGGTGACGATATGTATTCTGTAAATGAAGATGGGTTATATTTAGTGCCAACTGCAGAAGTTCCTGTAACAAATATTCACCAAGAAGAAATTCTGGATGTGAAAAATTTGCCAACAAAATATACGGCATATTCCGCATGTTTTAGAAAAGAAGCCGGCTCTTATGGAAAAAATACACGCGGACTTCAAAGATTACATCAGTTTAATAAAGTTGAATTAGTTCAATTTGCACATCCCGAAAAATCTTACCAAGTTCTTGAAGAAATTGTTAGCAATGCCGAAACGATTTTGAAAAAATTGAATTTACCATATAGGGTTATAGAACTATGCACTGGTGATTTGAGTTTCGCTTCTTCAAAATGTTATGATATTGAATTATGGTCACCTGCAACGGAAAAGTGGTTGGAGGTCTCCAGCTGTAGTAATTTTGAAGATTTTCAGGCAAGACGAGGAAATATAAAATTTAGAGAAAGCAATAAGGTGCATTTTGTTCATACTTTAAATGGATCGGGAGTAGCTACACCACGCTTAATGATCGCACTTTTAGAGAATTATCAAAGAGAAGATGGAAGTATAGAAATACCGAAAGTATTAGTACCATATTTTGGCAAAAAAGAAATCAGAAAAAATTAGAAAAGATATTTACAAGAACATTTGGAGAATAAATGACAACAGAAAAGAATAATGGTTTTTTGCACAACTTACGCTATTTCCCACGAACTTTTTTTGTTATTTTTACTTTACTGATCACTACTTTCCCTGTAGCTGCAATAATTTATCTATTAACTTTCATTACTAAAGATCAACAATTATTTACATCTTTAATTAGAGTATGGGCAAATTTTAATTTATGGGTTTCGGGATTGAAAATTAATGTTACAGGTTTAGAAAACATTGATAAAAAAAAGCAATATATTGTAATAGCTAATCACGAAAGTGCATTAGATGTTTTCTTAGGAATTGGAAAAATCCCACTTCAAATAAGGATAGTCTCAAAAATTGGTGTTAAAAAATTGCCTATTGTTGGAGGATTAATGACTCGGTTATTTTTTGTTTTCGTTGATAGAACAAATACAAAAGAATCGGTAAAGAATCTAAACGAAACAATGAAAAAAATAACACAACACAACATTTCGTTATTTATTTTTCCAGAAGGCAGTAGAAGAAAAAATGTCCCTTTATTACCATTTAAAAAGGGTGCATTTGTTTTAGGAATAAAAAATAATTTGCCAATTTTACCAATTGTCTTTCGTAACACTGGAAAAATTACACCTCCAGATACAATATGGGTTAGGAAAAGAAAAGTAGATGTGGACATATTACCGGAAGTTTCAACCAATGACCTTAATATAGAAGATTTGGAAAAATTAAGAGATAAATGCTATAATATTTTTAAAAGCAATTTATAATTAAAATAAAAAGTGATGCGATAATTATGGACATTTCACTTTATTCTCAATTATTTGAACCATCAAGAATATATTTTTCTGAAAAGAGATTACATCACTTGTGGAGTCAATATCTTTGGAAAAAATTACATCAGTCTACCACAGGACAAAAAATTTCCATAATTTCTACAGGGAAACACAACGATAATGAAGGACCGGATTTTCTAAATTCTCAAATTATTATAGATGATAATTATTTGACAGGTGATATTGAAATACATTTTGACAATCATGATTGGTATTATCATTCTCACCACAAAGATAAAAAATATAACAATTGTATTTTACATATTGTTTTTAGAAAAGTAGAAAACACAGATCATGTCTTAACGGAAAATGGGAAAAAAGTTCCTATTTTATACATCCCATATCAAGAATTGGAAAATTACCCACACAAAACAAAATGTCGGTTACACACAAAATCGCCGGATGAATTTTTTCATATACTCGAAAAATACGGACTATTGAGATTCAATAAAAAAACCGATTATTTTTTTAAACAAAGTTCCCGTTTTAATTTTGACTTGATGTTCTTTTGGGGAATATTTAAATCCAGTGGCTATCGTTATAATCAAGAAAATATGGTTAAATTATTTTTGAGATTCCCATGGAAAGATTATTTCAACAAAAAATTATTACCGGAAAAAATAGAAAAAATTCTTTTTCAACTTGCCGAATTAGAAATTAATAACAAAGATGAATATTCCGAATATTTGTTTACTTTCGATCCATTGATCAATCAATATATTCATAAACAGTATAACAATATAATCAATTGGACTTATTCTCGTACGCGTCCAACGAATTTTCCTGATAGACGAATTAGTTGGTTAACTCAATTTCTGAAAAAATATTATAATGATCCTCCGACAAAAATGATATTCAATATGTTACAGGGAAATAATGATTGGTCGAATCAAATAGGGAAATTTTTAACTGTGTCATCAAATAAATATTGGCAAAGACATTATCGTTTTGGAAAAGAAACCGAAAAAACAATAAATACAAATTTTGGTAAAGGACGACGCGATGAAATTGCTTTAAATATTATTTTGCCATTACTTTTTGCATATAACTTAAAAAATACAGAAAACGATAATTTCAGGGAAAAAATATTGTATTATGTAAAAAATAGAAAATTAACGAATGAATACAATAAAATAAAAAAATACTATAACAAGCATAATATTCCTATCAAAAATAAAAAGAGAAAAATTTGGATCAATAGTCAAGGTGTTTTATATATAAATGAAAATTTTTGTTCACAAGACTTGCAAGAATTATGTCCAATTTGTAATTTGAATAAAAAAGGAAAAGATAATGAAAATTGAAAACAAAATAATGAGCATGGAAAACGCAAAGATTCAAATTAAAAAATGGCAAAATAATGACGAAAAAGTCATCTTTACAAATGGCTGCTTTGATATCCTTCATGCCGGACATATAAGATATCTATTTAAAGCAAAATCACTTGGCGATCATTTGGTTATTGGATTAAATACCGACAGTTCGGTAAAGATACTCAAAGGAAAAAATCGGCCATTACAAGACGAACAAGACAGAGCCTTGATATTGGCTGCATTGGAAGCCATTGATCTAGTGGTTTTGTTTGATGAAGATACACCATTAGAAATTATCACTTTTTTAAAACCGGATATTTTGGTTAAGGGAAGTGATTATACTATTGACAATATCGTTGGAGCAAAAGAGATTATTCAATGGGGCGGAAAAGTTGAAACGATAGAATTTGTAAATGGTAAGTCAACAAGTTTGATAATAGAGAAGATGGGAAAAAATGATTGATCAAGCACCAAATATTGAAAGCTTCTCCTGAAAAAAAATTCTTAAAAAAACGAGGCATCTTTACAATGAAAAACCAAATAATAATATTCTCAATTTTACTTTTTACAATAAATTTATTCGGTGTAAGTATTCATGATATTCAATACACAGACATTGCCGGTGATGGAACTTATCCTTCCACTTACAATGGCAAAACTGTAACTACCGGTGGAATTGTTACGGGAGTAAATTTATTTAACGAAAATATATTTTTTATTGAGTCATCTTCCGGTGGAGCTTGGTCCGGAATATGTGTTGAAAATAAAGATCATTCCGTCTCGTTGGGAGATAGTTTGATCATTACCGGTGAAGTTTATGAATATTATGGCCCTACGAAAATTAAAAACATCTCCGCTTTTAAAAAAGTCAGTTCCGAAAATGACCTGCCATCACCAGTTGAAATATCAACAAATGATATAAATAAATGTGAAAAATATGAAAGCGTTTTGGTTACTGTTAAAAATGTAAATGTTACGGGAGAACCAATCAGATTTGGCAATTGGAAAGTAGATGATGGAAGTGGCGAATGCACGATTTCTACGGGATTTATAAATATAATAAAAAAAGGAGGTTCCGTAAATTTAGATGATCATTTTACAAGGATTACCGGAATATTAAATTATTCGTATAATAATCATCACCTTAACCCACGCAACATTAATGATTTTACTACTTCACTTAAAAGTACATTTCGTGATTTAAATACAGAAATCGGTGACACGCTTACAATTATTCAAAAACCATTGTTGAATATTCCTTATATCGGAATTGCTGGTAATACTATTGAAATCCTTTGTAAAAAAGATGAACAGGTAAATAATTGGTCTGCAACTATTCGATTTGATAATTTTAATTACGAATTACCAATTTTCGATGTAAAACAAGATGGAAATTTTTACAATTTATTCGCAACAATTCCGGAAACAGATTTTTACGAATTATTTGATCTGATCGTATCAACCGGAACGGAAAAAGATACAACAGAAAATGCTGTAAAAATTATTTCTGATTGGAAGACAGATTATTATTTTATTCATATTACAGATTCGCATCTACCAACTCATCTTTATTGTACCGATGATGGATATGAACTCGACACATCGGAAATTGCAGATTTGCGAGAAGTAATAAATGATATAAATCTTCTCAATCCTGAATTTGTGCTTTTTACCGGAGATATAATAAACGAAGGTGAATTAGAGGATTTTCAAAACAGAAGATATTATACAAAAAGTCAAAAATTGTTAGCTGAATTTGATGTTCCTGTATTTGTAACTTCCGGCAATCATGACCTTAGTGGTTGTGATGCTACGCCTCCAATTCAAGGAACGGCAAGAAGAGATTGGTGGAGATTTTATGGCTGGAAATGGTTGGAAAATACAACAAGTTTTTATCCGTATCATACGCAAAATTACCATTTTAAATATGGTTCTCAACATTTTATCGGTTTAGAAGCTTATGATAACCATGACAAGTTTATGTACGATATTTATGGCGATAAAAGTTTTACAAATGACCAGTTAACATATTTGAATTCAGTTTTAAATAATATTCCTGCAAATGAAAAGAAGATATTATTTTACCATTACGACTTTTCCAATCAAATAGATCTTACCGAGCTTGGAGTTGATATGGCACTTTGGGGACACATTCATGTTAATTTGGGAGATGTTAATGAATATCCATATAATTTAGCAACTGCTGCCGTTTGTGATGGAAAACGAGCTTATAGAATTATTAAA
>JAUVLI010000160.1 GCA_030600775.1 Fidelibacterota bacterium
ATTGGTATTATTATCTTTATATGTTGTTAAATCACGTAACCACCATAATCCATTTTTAATAACCATTGCATCTTTCAATGAAGAATAATTTTTTAGTTCAAACAAATATTTGCCTTTTTTATATCCTCTAGGAGCTTTAAATTCTAAAATATCATTATAAGCAATAAGTTCTTTATCATATTTTATATCCATCCAATCTAAAAATATTGTATTTCCCTCTGTTGTATTATCTCCTGAAAGAAATATTCTTACTGTATTTTTACCTTCTTTTAAATAACTATGTAAAAACTTTCTATCTGTAACATTTATTATTTGGGGATTTTGATCATACCATGTTTCAGTAGCTATTTGAACATCATTTACAGATATATCTACATTGTGTTCTCCCAATCCTTCATAAGTTAGCCCTTGTAATCTAATTCTAAATTCAACATTATTCATTGAGTTTGCAATATTGTGAATATCAAAATAGAAATATTCTGCTTGTATATCATCAATTTGGGGACTCATGAACCAATGCTCGGAAATATATGTAAATTTATCAACATCTGTACGACCCAACATATCCCAAATTTCATTTTCTTCAAAATGATAAGTAAATTGACTTGAGTAATTATAATCTGACGGAACCATATCCGGCTCATCTTTTAAAGCACCCGATTCTTCAACAAATCTTTTTCCCAATTTGTCGGTTTCCCATTCAATATGTATCGCCTCATAACTCGTAAAAGGATTGTATTTATAGTCACCATAAGGATTGGCTAATGTATCTATTAAAAAGAAAATATTATCTTCTTGAGACAACATCACCGAACCAAAAGAATTTGTCTGTACTTTTAATGGTATCTCTTCTCCCCATCTATATGCTTTAATATAATTTATATTTATTTGTGATAAATCAGCACCGGCATTTTCTAAATCTTCCCCCGTTACCCTATATAACCCGGGTTCATTGACATATAAATTAATATATTCCGATGATAAATCATCTTTATAATTTTGACTCTTTTGCAAACTTTGTATTCTTTCACTTCCTGAAAAATTAGTTATTGGTTTGGAATATGAATTAAGAATAAATTTAGCCGATTTTAAGATTTTAACTCTATTTTTCCCTAAAGGAAGAATTGGAAATATTTGTATTAAACTTCCTCCCTGTGAAACTGAAGTAATGTTAATAAAATTTGTATAATTAATTTGCAATTCATCAACAGCGTTTGAATCATCCGATACTGATTTAAAATTGAAATTAAGATCATAATTCTCAACTTCTTTATTAATATAACTAAACGATAAATCACTTGTCACATTTTCGAGAATTAACGCATAGGAAAAAAGCATTGCATCATTAACATTGGCTCTTAAAAATCCATCTGGTAATTGTAATGGTTTTTCTGTTTTAACGAACGAATTTATTTCCTCTTCATTAAATTTAATTTCATAAATATATTCGTTATTTTTTTGTTCAACATTACATTTAAATCCAAACAATTCAATAGTAATTAATAAACTAGATAATATAAAAATAATCCTTTTAATCATTTCTCCCAGCTAAATATTTTAATAAATCCGTTCTTAAAGTTGATTCATCTAATCCTCTTTTGATCACTCCTTGAAATGCTACAGAGACCTTGCCTGTTTCTTCAGATACAATAATTATAAAACTATCACTCTCTTCCGATAATCCAAGAGCGGCCAAATGTCTCGTTCCTATAGTTGGATCAACATCAATGTTTTCACTTAATGGCAAAATACATTTTGCTGCTACTATTTTTTCTCTAAATATTATTATCGCTCCATCATGTAATGGCGAGGAAGTATTAAAAATTGAAAATATTAGTTGATTACTGATATCCGCATTAATTGGAACTCCCCTTTCAATAATTGATTTTAAGCCCTTATCCCTTAAAACGACAATTAAAGCACCTATTTTATTTTCCTGAAGTTCGAATACTGTAAAAATTAATTCTTCTTTATATTTGTCAGTAGATCCTTCCGCAATATTTTTTATCAATGGAATTTGACCTAAGTAGAGTAATATTCTTCGTAATTCCGGCTGAAAAACTATTACAAATAAAATAACCCACGCTGTAGTTAAACTACCCAAAAGCCAAGCTAATGCTTTTAAATTTAATGCCTGAGCAAATATTCCTAATGCACCTAACAATATCATTCCGATCAACATTTGACTCGCTCGAGAATCTTTAAATAATAAATAAATCACGTAAAAAATAAAAGCAACAAGAATGATATCAATCAAATCTAATAAAGTAAAACTTATAAAACCAATTTTAAATAATTCAATCATTATTTACCAATAATTCCATCTAATATTTTTATAGCTTGTTTTGTTTCTTTAACATCATGAACTCTTACAATATCTACACCATTTATAATACCTACACTTATTGCAGCAATACTACCAGCTAATCTATCATTAACTTCGGCGCCGGTAATTTTCCCAATAAATGATTTCCTTGATGCGCCTAACATAACCGGATATCCAAATCTTTTAAGTTTACTAATATTTCTGATAATTTCCAAATTATCATTAACTGTTTTTCCAAAGCCAATTCCCGGATCAAGAATAATATTTTTTCCCGATATTCCTGCATTCTTAGCAATAGAAATACTTTCTTTAAAATAAT
>JAUVLI010000144.1 GCA_030600775.1 Fidelibacterota bacterium
TTTATTTGTAGAAAAAATTACCAAAAAAAGTAAGATATTGATTTTATTTGATATATTTATTTATTAAATTTATACCTTAAAAGAATTGGAAATTTTATTGAGGATTAAATGGGTAAATCAAATTCAAAACAAGAATGGTTAGATAAAACAAGGAAACCATTTATAGAAAAAAGGGCAGAGCAAAAAGATAAATTCACAACACTATCTAATGTAAATGTAGAACCTTTATATTCTAAAAGTGATCTTAAAAAAGATGACAAAGAAAATATCGGTTATCCGGGTGAATATCCATATACACGTGGTGTTTATCCGTCAATGTATCGTGGGCGCTATTGGACAATGCGTCAGTATGCAGGATTTGGTGATGCAAAGCAATCTAATGAACGATATAAATATTTATTATCTCAAGGTCAAACGGGATTATCAGTTGCTTTTGATCTGCCGACACAAATTGGATATGATTCCAGTGATCAGATCTGTGATGGTGAAGTTGGGAAAGTTGGTGTCGCAATTGATTCGCTAAAAGATATGGAAATATTATTTGATGATATTCCTCTTGACAAGGTTTCGACAAGTATGACAATAAATTCACCTGCAGCAGTTCTATTGGCAATGTATATTGTTGTTGCAGAGAAGCAAGGCGTAACAATGGATAAACTTACAGGAACAATTCAAAATGATATACTAAAAGAATATGTTGCTAGAGGAACATATATTTTTCCACCGAAACCATCGATGAAATTAATAACAGATATTTTTGAATATTGTTCAAAAAATGTTCCGCGTTGGAATACTATTTCAATTTCCGGTTATCATATACGAGAAGCCGGTTCAACTGCAATTCAGGAAATTGGTTTTACTCTTGCAGATGGAATTGCCTATGTTGAAGCAGCTATAAAAACTGGTTTGGATGTAGATAAGTTTGCAAAACGATTGTCATTTTTCTTTAATGCTCATAATAATTTATTTGAAGAAGTGGCAAAATTCAGAGCTGCTCGTCGTCTATGGGCAAAGATTATGAAAGAGAGATTCCATGCGAAAGATGAAAAGTCATTGATGCTTAGATTTCATACGCAAACTGCAGGTTCAACATTAACAGCTCAGCAACCGGATAATAATATTCCCAGAGTTACAATTCAAGCATTGTCTGCCGTTTTAGGTGGAACTCAATCTTTGCATACAAATAGTCGTGATGAAGCATTATCATTACCAACAGAGGAATCTGTAAGAATTGCCTTGAGAACTCAACAAATCATTGCTGAAGAATCAGGAGTAATAGACACAGTAGATCCACTTGGTGGTTCATATTTTGTGGAGGCGTTAACAGATAAGCTTGAAAAAGATGCAATGAATTATATTGAAAAGATTGATGAAATGGGTGGAATGGTAGAAGCAATAGAAAAGGGATATGTACAAAGAGAAATTCAAAAGGAAGCCTATCGTTTTCAAAAAGAGTTGGAAAATGAAGAAAGAATTGTAGTCGGAATGAACAAATACCAAACAAAAGAAGAGTCGCCGAAAAATTTATTAAAACTTGATCCTGCTATTCAAAAAAATCAGATAGAGAAATTAAAAAATATAAAAGAAATGCGAGATAATAAATTAGTTTCTCAATCTTTAAATGAATTAAAAGAAGCAGCTAAAGGTAAAGAAAATTTAATGCCATATATTATTAATTCGGTAAAAGCATATTCAACACTTGGTGAAATTTCAAATGTTTTGAAAGAAATATTTGGAGAGTATAACGAAAATGTGGTTGTATAATAAAATTATTTTTTTTATTTTTATTATTATTTTTGGAGAAAAATGATCAAGAAAATATCACATATTGGAATAGCAGTAAAATCAATAGATGAACAAATTTCTTATTATAGAGATGATTTGGGATTGAAATTTACGGGAATCGAAATTGTTAAAGATCAAAAAGTAAAAGTAGCTTTTTTTGAAGTTGGTGAAGCACGTATTGAATTATTGGAACCAACTTCGGAAGACAGTCCAGTAGCGAAATTTATTAATAAGAAAGGTGAGGGAATTCATCATTTGGCTTATGGAGTAGAAAATATAAGTGAATCAATAAAGGAAATGGAAAAAGCTGGTGAAAAGATGATAGATCATAAGCCAAGAATGGGAGCTGGAAACCATCAAATAGCATTTTTGCATCCTAAATCAACTTTTCATGTGTTGACAGAATTAACTGAGGAACATTAATTATTTTAGAGAATATGATTAAATTATTTTAAAAAATATTTTATTTAGAAAGGGAGTATAAAAGCTATGACTATGCACAAAGAAATAGATAAATTGATTGATAAACGGCAAGAAGCGCGTCTTGGTGGTGGTGAGAAAAGGATAGAAAAGCAACATGCTAAAGAAAAATATACCGCTCGAGAACGATTAGAGATGCTTTTGGATCGAGATTCTTTTGAAGAATTCGATATGTTCGTAACGCATAGAGCAACAGATTTTGGTTTAGATAAAAAGCATTTTATCGGTGATGCAGTTATTACCGGTTATGGTACGATCAAGGGTAGATTGGTTTATGTGTTTGCACAAAATTTCACAGTTATGGGCGGAAGTTTAGGCGAAGCTGTTGCAAATAAAATTTGTAAAGTAATGGATATGGCAATGAAGAATGGCGCACCTGTGATTGGAATTAACGATTCGGGTGGTGCAAGGATTCAGGAAGGAGTTATGTCATTATTTGGTTATGGTGAAATTTTTCAGAGGAATGTTGAAGCATCCGGAGTTATTCCTCAAATATCATTAATTTTAGGTCCTTGTGCTGGTGGAGCTGTTTATAGTCCGGCAATTACTGACTTTGTAATTATGGCAAAAGACACATCGTATATGTTTATCACAGGTCCCAAAGTAGTAAAAGCCGTAACGAACGAAGATGTTACTGTTAGTGAATTAGGTGGTGCAATGATACATGCTTCTCAATCTGGAGTAACTCATTTTGTTCGTGAAACGGAAGAAAATGCGTTGTTTTTAGTTAGAGAATTGATTTCATATATTCCTCAAAATAATTTTGAAGATACTCCTCGCACCTCTTGTGAAGATCCAATTGACAGAATATCAGAAGATTTAAATGATATTGTTCCGGAATCTCCAAATAAACCCTATGATATGAAACAAATAATTTTAAGAATTGCCGATAATAAAGAGTTTCTTGAAGTTTCAAAAAGTTATGCTCCTAATATTATTATTGGGTTTGCTCGCTTTAATGGACAATCGGTAGGAATTGTAGCAAATCAGCCGAGTTATCTTGCCGGAGTTCTTGATATTAAAGCAAGCATAAAAGCAGCGAGATTTGTTCGATTTTGTGATGCATTTAATATTCCTTTGCTGACATTGGTTGATGTTCCCGGATTTATGCCAGGCACGACTCAAGAATATGGTGGAATAATTGCTCACGGTGCAAAATTGATCTATGCTTATGCTGAGGCAACGGTTCCAAAAATTACGATCATTACTCGTAAAGCTTATGGTGGTGCTTATATTGTAATGAGTAGTAAACATTTAAAAGGTGATATTAATTATGCTTGGCCAACTTCTGAAATTGCTGTTATGGGAGCAAAAGGAGCTGTGGAAATATTATATCGCAAACAATTGACAGATGATGCGGACGGAAAAAAAGAGAAAGAATTACAAGATGAATATAGAGAAAAATTTGCAAATCCATATGTTGCTGCAAGTAGAGGATTTGTTGATGATATAATCGAACCGAAGAATAGCCGTTTTAGAATTATTAGGGCTTTGGAAAGCTTAACAAATAAAATTGGG
>JAUVLI010000153.1 GCA_030600775.1 Fidelibacterota bacterium
TTCCCATTAATTATTTTCTTATCAAAAAAATCGAAAGAATTTGTATAAATATCATAAATATTTCCACATTTATTACATAATAAATGATGATGAGGTTTAGTATTAGCATCATATCTTAATTCAGTTCCTGTTACTGATAAAGCATTTAATATTCCTTTTTCAACAAACGAATTCATTGTATTATAAACTGTTGTTTTAGATATAGTTGGAATTACTTTTTTTATATCATTGTATATCATTTCAACAGTTGGATGCTTTTTTATTTCTATTAAATATTCCAGAATTTTTAATCTCTGATAAGTTGGTTTGATCCCCTTATCTTTAATTGCAGTTTGTATATGTTTCATATTTGTAATCATTACAATTTAATATTACAAATAATTTACGAATTTGTCAAGTATTTTTTTCGTTTTTATTTTTATTTTTTGCAACGAACAAAAACGAACAAGAAAAAATTATTTAACAACTAACCACAATTAAATAGTTAGTAATCAAAATTTAATATAGCAATATTTCATAGGTCAAAAATGTGAAAAATCATAAAAATACCGAATTATATTTATTAATTACCTGAATTATTCCCCTCTTTCCACACCAATTTCATCCAAAATAAAATCAGCATCATATAATTTATCCAAAGCCTCCGTTATGTATCCAATATGAACAGCAACTGCTCTGCTTTTTTCTATATCGTAAACAAACCCTCCGGTCAAACTTTCAATATTTCCATCAAAGATCAACCCGACAATTTCTCCATCTCTATTTACAACCGGCGAACCGGAATTCCCACCGATAATATCACAAGTGGATACAAAATTTACCGGTGTTGATAAGTCCAATTTATCCTCTTTTTGCCAAAACTTTTCAGGAATAAAATAATCTTCATCTCCCTTAAAACTAATCGCTCTGTCGTATAATCCGTATAAAGTTGTAAAACATGGTGCAATTGTTCCATTCATTTCATATCCTTTTACAGTACCATAAGATAATCTCAAGGAAAAAGTAGCATCGGGATATATATTTTTCCCATATATTTCAAAACGGGCTTTGGCAATTTTTTCAGAAGCAAAATTCAATTTACTGGAAATATTTTCCTTGCGCCATTTTCTGTCTTTTCTCATAATTGGGTCAATTCTTTTAGCAAGCAAAATCAAAGGATCATTACATTTTTGTACTGCTTCTTTTCCCCCATTAATAAGTTTTTTACGGAATTCCACTTCATCTAATCTTGTATCTGAAAATAATTTATGTGCATATTCTTCAGGATTTCTATCGCCAATTAATGATTTAACGAATTCATCATTTTCACCCAATTCCTTCTTTACGGTTTGAAATAGATCAACCATATTTATTTCTTCCAAATCTTTATAGATCGGTGCAGGTGAAAACAACCGAAATTTTATTCTTTCAACATCTGTTTTATGATACCCTTCCAAACGATCCTTATCGGGCTTTTCAATTTCTTCTACAAATCGCACAATTCTAAGTGCATAATTACTCAAGTTGGAAAAACTAATTCTTCTATAAAAAAGTTCATCATATCTTTTTTTCTCAAGGTCAATTACTTTGCTAATTTCATTCCAAGCGCTACCATATTTTTTTCTCAATTTGGGGTCACTTTTAACTAAATCTTTCAATTTGTGTTCTTGTCTCTTTTTTATGTTAGTTACAGCAGTATCTTGTAAACCGTTATATTCCCCTTGCATTGCTTTCAAACCATTTAATAAACCAAATTGATAAATTATAGCTTTTCTTTGTTGCTCTGGACCTCTTTTTGCATATTCTTTTAATAATGCTAATTTTCTATCTATAAACTTTAAAACATATGGATATTCGCAATCTCTTTGAAATTCTAATTGAGAGAAAGTATAAAGACGATTTGTTGAACCCGGATGTCCGGAAACAAAAACCAATTCATCTTTTTTAATTCCATCTGAATTCCATTTTAAGTAATTTTTACATTTAATTGGTTTATCATTTTCATATACACGGAACAAAGCGAAATCAAGATCATAGCGGGGATATGTAAAATTGTCATTATATCCACCAAAAAATGCTGCACTTCTTTCAGGAGCAAAAACAAGTCTAACATCTGTATATTTTTTATATTGATAAAGCCAATATTCTCCACCATGATATAAATTGACAACCTCTGATTCTAATCCTGTTTTCTCTTTATTTCTATTTTCAATTTCAGCCATTTTTGCCTTTTTCGCTTTATAATTTTCAGCCATATTTTTATCAGATTTCACAACTGAAACCACCTCATCGGTTACATCTTCAAAATCAACTAAAATATTTACTTCAAGATCAGGACATTTTATTTCATTTTCCCACTTTTCCGCTTTAAATCCTGTTTTTACATAATTCTTATCCTCACTGGACATTTTTTGCAATTGTCCTACTGCAACATGATGATTTGTCAATACTAATCCATCAGAACTTATAAATGAACCTGAACCTCCATCCATAAATCTCACACTTGATAAACGGATATGATCCAGCCATTTCTGATTTGGTTCGAAACCGTATTTTGCTTTCAATTGTTTCACAGGTGGATTATCAAAAGTCCACATCCCTTCATCTGCTATTAACAAACTACCGAGAAAAATTATCAACATTATAGATACCTTAAAATACTTCATCTTACCTCCTTTTGTTATTAATTATTAAAAATTCATTTTTGATTATTGAAACTTTAAGGTTATATTTCCTAGATAAATAATTCAATTGCATCATACTAATTCCATTTTCAAAAAAATCAAATAATTGCTCTCTAACAGTGAAAAAGCGACTTATACTTTCATCTGACATTTGTCTTATTTTCATTGTGTTTCCTGTTTTCATTTGTATTCACAATCTTATTAGATAGTATAAAATAAAAAAATGTATACCACAAGTTTTTTCTTTTTTTGCACCAGAAATATTATTAAAATAGAATAAATTGTAAAAATTCAATTAATTTACCTCTATTTTTTTAAACTAACGATTTTTTATATTTGATATGATTAAAAAGCCATAAAAGACAGTCGCATTTGATATTATTCCAATTATAAGACCATTTATTCCAAAAGGATTTTTCATAATAATATTCCAAATAAC
>JAUVLI010000109.1 GCA_030600775.1 Fidelibacterota bacterium
ATTGATTAAAATAATTACTTAACAAGGAATTTTTTACAAACCAAAATAGAAATACCATGGGAAAAATAACATTAACATTAAACGAAATATTTCAAATTGCTAAAAAGAATGAGATATTACCAAAACAAGTAGAATCAATTTGTTCTAAAAATAACAATATTAGATTAAAAATAAAACCTATGATATTTATTCCAAATTTGAATATTGACTTGGAGTTTGAAAACTATAAAAACGGCGTTATCTTTTTAAAATTATCATCAAATTTTATTGCAAGGCAACTTCTAAAGTATTTAAAACAATTGACTAAACCGGATTGGATTGAGCTTCAGAATAAATATATTTTAATTTCTCCAAATAAAATAATACAAAATTATGTTAATGGAATTGAGATAAAAAACTTATACTTTGAAGATAATTCATTTATAATTGAAACAAAAAATGTGTCTTGATCTTTTTTAAATGAAAGAGTTTACCGCTTCAGCGACTTCTCTAATTTCATTTTCTGAAATAAAATGACTTATTGGTAAAGATAATACTTCCTTTGCAACTTTATTTGAATTTGGTGTTTTGTTGTTGTCAAATTTATTCTCGAATACCTTCTGTTCATTTAATGGAATTGGATAATAAATAGCTGAAGAAATTCCCTTATCGGCCAAATATTTTTTTAATTTATCTCTATTTTTTATCCTAATAGTAAACTGATGATATGTATGGAAATTTCCGTTTAATGTAGTAGGAGTTTTTATTGATGGATCTAAATATTTTTTATATAGATTGCCGGCTTCATTTCTTTTTTTCAACCATTCATTTATATATTTAATTTTTACATTTAAAATCGCCGCTTGGATGGTATCCATTCTGCTATTTACACCAATCAAATGATGTTCATACTTTCTTCTTTGGCCATGATTGGCGACCATTTCAATTTGCTTTGACAACTCTTCATTATTTGTAATTATTCCTCCGGCATCTCCATAAGCACCTAAATTTTTAGAAGGAAAATATGAGATCGTGCCGACATCACCGATTGTCCCGGCAATTTTTCCATTTTGAGTGGCCCCAAAAGCTTGAGCTGTATCTTCAACAACTTTTAAATCATGCTTTTTTGCTATTTGCATAATCGCATCCATATCTGCCATTTGTCCAAATAAATGCACAGGTAATATTGTAAAGGTTTTTTCTGTGATAGCTTCTTCAATTTTATCTGTATCTATTAAAAAAGTATCGGGATCAATATCAACAAACGCTGGTTTAGCTTTGAGAAGTGCAATCACTTCCGCCGTTGCAATGAATGTAAAGGGAGTTGTAATAATTTCATCACCCGGTTTAACACCTAGAGACATAAGAGCAATTTGCAAAGCATCAGTACCATTTCCACAAGCAATATGATGTTTTACTTTCAAAAAATCTTCAACTGATCTATCAAATTCTTTTATTGAATTCCCTTTAATAAATGCTGTTGATTCTAATACATTTTCCACTTCTTCCAATATTCGATCTTTCAAAAATTCATATTCTAATTTAAGATTTACCATTGGTATTTTCATTATATTATCCTATATTTTTTTGAAGATATTTACTTAATATTTTTATAGATTTGATCAAAACATATTCCAATTTTATTGTCCTTTTGCAGAAAACACAATAGAAATTGTATTTAAAATAATTTTAAAATCCAATCTAAGCGACATATTTTCTAAATAATACAGATCATATTGTAATTTTTCTTTCACATCATCAAGCGATTCATCGTATTTATGTTTGATCTGAGCCCAACCGGTAATCCCAGGTTTCATCTTCAATCTATGTTTATAAAGTGGTATTTTTTTTGAGAATTCATCTACAAAATTCGGTCTCTCCGGTCGTGGCCCAACGATACTCATATGCCCTTCAAGTACATTAATAAATTGAGGAATTTCATCCAATCTTATTCTTCTCAATATTCGTCCTATTCGTGTAATTCTTGGATCATCTTTCTGTGACCAAACTGGTCCACTTTTCTTTTCGGCATCAACAACCATTGTTCTTAATTTAAAGATCTTGAATTCTTTTCCATTTTTCCCAACTCGCTTCTGATGATAAAATATAGGCCCAACAGAATCAATTTTAATTAGCAATCCAAAAAATAACAAAAATGGTAGAAAAAATATCAATGCAAAAACCGACATAAAAATATCAATGAACCGCTTTATAACTTTTTCCCAATTAGGCATAAGCCTTGGAAAAATATCTATCAATGGGAAACCATAAATTTGGTTCGTCCTTGCCTGTCCCGAAATTATATCATACATATCAGGAATAATTTTTAAACCAACATCCATATTTCCAACCCGATCAATTACATCTAATAGTCGTTTATGATTACTCGTTTCGAATGCAATTACAAGTTCACCAATATTGTTATCTTTAATTAATTGAGGAAGTGAATCAATGCTTCCAATGACTTCCTTACCTTTATATTTCTTCCCATTATTTTGAGAGTAATTCAATGAAATAAAACCAATTACTCTATAACCAAGTGCGGGGAATTTTTCAATTTTATCAAAAATATTAAATGCAAATGGATTCCAACCCACGATCAGAACATTTGATAAACCAATACCATTTTCTAATCTTCGTCTTCTGAAACTAATGAGAAAACTTCTACCCAAAATTATAAAAAACATCAAAGCTAACCAATAAAATAGCAGTGTGATCCTTGTGATTGACAATGGTTTATATAGGTTAAACGTAATTATAAAAAGAATTATAACACCATAAAAAGTTGCTTTCAATACTTTTAAATTTTCATCGGTTCTTGAAGGAGCGACAGGGAATTGATATAGTCCATAATAAAAGAATAATATTATCCAAAAAAGTAATAAAACAACTGCGGGAATTAATATATCAAAAAAATATAATTCAGCTTCATTTGAAAAAATATTTAATTTATAACGAAATATAAATGTAACAAAAAATGCCACTGTTATTGCAATTATATCTGAAATTAATATTGTAAATTTAAAACGCATCTATAATTTATCCTTTTGTAACATGATTATAAAATACTAAAATATTTTTGATATTGCAAAAGGAGAAATGAAAGAAAACAATATTACTACTTATTTCTTATTACAAATCTGATTTAAATATTTAAGGTAATTCTCTTAATAATACTTAGCATTTCCATTGCCAAGATATCTCTATTATAATGATTTTCTACAAGTAACTTACCTTGCTCTGCCATTTCTTTAACTTTATTTTGATTATTATATAACAATTTTATTTGTTGTGCAAATTTTTCTGGTTTTTGTGGTGGGACCCAGATACCAAATTCTCCTTTATTAAGTATTTTGGTCGTTTCACCTTTCGGCATTGATAGAATTAAAGCATTGCCTGTTGCCATATACTCAAAAATTTTTGATGGAATAACAGTTTTAAATAATTTATTATCTCTTAGAACAATTAATCCGATATCAGATAATTTAAGAAAATATGGAATATTTTTTTTAGGCTGTATCGGAAGTATAGTTACATTTTCCAAGCCCATATTTTCTTTCATTTTTTCAAGTTTTTTTCGTTCGGCTCCGTCCCCTATTAACAGAAAATGAATACTTTTCTCTTTTCTAAGAAGGTTTGCTGTATATAATATAGTTCCCAGCTTATGTGCCATTCCAAATGTACCTATGTATGAACACAAAAACTTATCGTTTTTTTTAAATTCTGTCTCAACTTCAATAACATTTTCCACCTGTTTAAGGTCAACCGAATTAGGTATCACAGATATATTATTTTCAGGATAACCACAATTTATTATATATTTTTTAAAGGCATCAGTCAACGAAATTATATGTGTCGCAGAAAAATACATTTTTTTCTCTAAAATATATAAAAACTTTATGACCGGATTCTGTTTTTTTAATGCCCCCACAGCTATTATAGAATCAGGCCAAAGGTCTCTTATTTCCAAAATAAAAGGTTTCTTTTTTATCCTCTTTATTATAGAACCTGCAAGACCGCATAAGAATTGAGGGCTTGAAGCAATAATAACATCCACATTTTTAACATGAAATGAAGCCCAAATGGACATTATAAAATAAAAAATAAAATTGAAAGTTCTTTTAATAGATCCTTTATTAGGAGTAGCATAAGTTTTAACTCGTATTACCTCAATTCCATCAATATATTCTTTATAAAATAATTTATTATTATAACCATCAAAAATTTTCCCATTTGGGTGATTAGGATTATTAGTTATTACAGTAATATCAACACCTTTTTGTTGCCACCTTTTAATATGTTCATAGGATCTATTAGCAGCAGCAGCTATTTCAGGTGGAAAATAATGTGTTAAAAATAAGATTTTTATCATACAATAAAACCCTTTGAAAATATTTTTGATTTTGCTATGGAATTATTTTTCTTCATTTTTGTTGTTTCATAATATTATTTTTTTGTTTCAGAATCAGATGAATTATTTAGATATTGAACTTATTATTTTGTAAATTTAATCATATTATTTATTTTATGCAATATTAATTTATGAGTTTTGCAAAGGTTTTTATTAAAAATAACGTCATAATAATTTTTTGTTGTCTATATTCCTAAGGTTTATAAAATATCATAAATTTCTGTAACGATTTCCATTTTATTTTTAAATTTTCCAGAAATAATTACCGTATTTTGCACATCTTTTTTATACATTTTAGGATAAAACTCTGTTTTTTTCAATTGATAATCATTCTGAAATTTAATATTTACAACATCATTAACAATTAATCCTTTAGTTGTTTTTTTAATTGAATTATCCGGATGTATATGAAAAAATTGTTTAAAAGAATGATGCCCTTGAGCAATAATTATATCAACGATAATAATTCTTCTTCCAACACTTTTAATTCTTCTTTGATGTCTATATTTTTTATGTATAAAAGTAGAATATATTTCCTTATTTCCTATTTTCCCCTTTTCTATTTCCCCTCGATACCCGACACGAAATACATCCCATAATTCTGCTTGGTGAAATTGATCTATTTGAATAGTATTGTGCGCTTCGACATCTCTAGAATATAGGCGCTCTGAGCTAAATTTATAAGAGTAATTTCCAGTATCTGTAAATATCGGTTTATCTTTATACCATAATAAAATTGATAATTTATCCTGATGAGAATGAGCAGAATTGTAATTAGGAGAAAAAGAAGAATTAACCAACATAATTTTGAACTGTTCATTTTTTAAAAATGGAAAAGTTGGAAATTCAATATCCATCATTTCTTTTCTTTTTTATTAATTGATTGTAAATTTCTAATAATTTGTTTTCTTCCTTTGTCCAATTATATTTTTCTTCAACTGTTTTCCGTCCATTTTTTCCCATTTTTCCCGCTTCTACTGGATTCTCCATAATATATTCTATCGCCTTTGTTATTTCTTTTGGATCAAATGGATTAACACATATTCCACAATTATTGCCCTCAATAATTGTTTCCCATAATGAAAAATTTGATGCAATAACAGGCAATCCTGCACTCATATATTCAAACATTTTATTAGGTCGAGCATCGATATAATTTGGAGAAGGATAAAATGTTACCAAACCTGCTTTTGAATTGGCTAAAACTTTTGCTACACCATTACGATTTAAAAAGCCAAGTTCTTTTACTTTTGTCCATCCTTTTAAATTCTTGACTTTATTTTCAATATCCTTTTCGCTAAATGATCCTCCGAGATTAAGTGTAATATTTTTAGTATATCCCATAGCTTTTACTATCTCTTTTATACCTCGTATTGTTGTTAAATCGCCTATATAACAAACTTCATTCTTTCTTGCACTCCAAGAATTCTTATTTGATAATTCAGATAAAATTGGATAATTATTTATATCGATTGAATTTATATTTATCTTTAAAAATTTATCTCTTATAAAAGGTGTTGCTGTAATTATATAATCTAATTTTTTACATGCATATTTTTCAAATACTCCAAAAGCTTTTGATAAAATTTTTAAAAGTGATTTATTTAAATATGATTTCCCTAAAAGTTGTTTTGGAAAATCTTCATGAGCATCAAATATAACTTTTTTCCCAAGTTTTTTAAGTTTTAATCCAATGGGAATAAGTTCGGGATCATGCAAATGATAAATATTACAATTGAGTTCTATTGCCTTTTTAAAGACGGTTTTTGTAGTTTTAAATATCCTATTTAATCTACCATCCAATTTCCCAACATCATATATATTTATTCCATTATTAATTTCATCTCCTTTTCCGTCTGCTACAACTAAATTTACTTCATAATATTTACTTAAACTTTTACATTCTTTTATAAAAATCCTTGTATCATATCTTCTATGAACTGAAGTAAGATGACATATTATAATATTCCCTAACATTTAATTTCCTCTCGTTTTATCCAATATGTACTTTATAGAATTGTTTTTTCTATCCATATTTTTTAGTCCTCGTATTAATAAAATGATAATCATTATTATCAACAAACCCTCTGTAAATAACAAAACTGTAAAGCTTGTTGAAATAAAAAATATTGTAAAAATGTTAAATATGAACCAAGCCCTGGTTTTATAATAAATAAAGCACCAGATGATGACAGCCCCATTACATATGAAATTGGATTGGAAGATGTTGCTGGAAATATTGAGATATTGGTGCTTAA
>JAUVLI010000040.1 GCA_030600775.1 Fidelibacterota bacterium
AAAAATGAATAACATATCAAATTTACAAAAAGCACGATACGAATATAAACCAAAATTACCGAATGTATTAAAGAATATAAGTTTGGTTAAGGTGGTTAAAGGTAAATTGACAAGTTCAGTTTCAGACGCTGATGAATTAAAAAATATTTTCACAAATACTTTTGGTTTGCCATTAATTAATTTTGAAGTCGGAGAAAAGCAAAATAGTGAACCAATTAATGTTGCAGTGATCTTATCCGGTGGACAAGCTCCGGGTGGACATAATGTGATAGCGGGAATTTTTGATTCATTAAAAAAACTTAACGGCAAAAGCAAATTGTTTGGATTTCTTGGTGGACCGTCAGGATTGATTGACAATAAATATATTGAGATGTCTGAAAATTTAATTAATGAATTCAGGAACACGGGTGGTTTTGATATTATCGGATCGGGAAGAACGAAATTGGAAAAGGAAGAGCAATTTGAAGAAGTATTAGTTAATTTAAAGAAGTTAAATATTTCAGCATTAGTTATAATTGGTGGTGATGATTCAAATACGAATGCCGGAATTTTAGCCGAATATTATGTAAAAAATAATTCTGGTGTGCAGGTAATTGGTGTGCCGAAGACAATTGACGGCGATTTAAAAAATGAGATGATCGAAGCATCCTTTGGTTTTGATACGGCTACAAAGGTTTATAATGAACTGATAGGAAATATTCAAAGAGATGCGAATTCAGCAAAGAAATATTGGCATTTTATAAAATTAATGGGAAGATCGGCTTCTCATATTGCTTTGGAATGTGGATTGCAAACTCACGCAAATATCACAATTATTTCGGAAGAAGTTGAGAAAAAGCATTATTCATTACAAGATATTGTTGAATATATTGCTAATGTTATTGTCAAGCGATCAGATGCCGGAAAGGATTTTGGAGATGTGATAATTCCCGAAGGATTAATTGAATTTATTCCGGATATGAAAAAGTTGATCTCAAGTATAAATAATTTATTGGAAGCGAACAAAGTTGAATTTGAAAAGATAAATGAGTTAGAGGAAAAGAGAAAATTTGTTTTATCAAAATTAGAAAATGATTTACGAAATACCTATGAAATGTTACCAAAAGATATTGCATATCAAATGATAATGGAAAGAGATCCGCACGGAAATGTTCAGGTATCATTGATAGAAACGGAAAAATTATTGATTGAGCTTGTTGGGGAAAAGTTAAGTGAATATAAAAAAGCAGGGAAGTATAATGGGAAATTCTCGGCAAGGAATCACTTCTTTGGATACGGGGGAAGATGTGCTGCCCCGACGAATTTTGATGCCGATTACACTTATTCTTTAGGATATTCTGCTACGGTTTTAATTGCTGCAAAAGTTACTGCTTATATGGTTTCGATAAGAAATTTACCAATGGAAAGTTCAAAATGGTTGCCGGGTGGAGTTCCATTGACTTCAATGATGAATATAGAAAATCGAAAAGGCGGAAATAAACCGGTGATCAAAAAAGCACTCGTAGAATTGGAAGGGAAACCATTTAAGGAATTGGTTGCAAACAGATCCAAATGGGAATTGGAAAATAACTATGTCTATCAGGGGTCAATTCAGTATTTTGGTCCGAGTGAAATTGTGGATAAAAGAACAAGAACGCTGGAATTGGAAAAATCTCACGTTCCGATGCGCTAAAGCTACGGGATAAACAAAGACACCAAGACGCAAATAAGAAAAATATAGCAACTAACAAAGACGAACAAGAAAAAATTATATTTATTAGCAACGAACAAAAACTAACAAAGACGAACAAGAAAAAATTATATTTATTAGCAACGAACAAAAACTAACAAAGACGAACAAGGGAAATTATATTTATTAGCAACAAACTAAAACTAACTAAAGAAATCTTTATGGTAAGAATATCTCACGCAAAGGATTAATAATAAATTAGCGAATAAAAAATGAATATCGAACAAGGATTAACGATTTTTGATTTAGGAAGTATAATTAATTCAATAAATCATTATATATTAAGAAAAATATTAGTATATTTAATGATATGAAAAAAAATTAAAAAAAGGAGATAATATGAGTTTATCAAAGCCAAAATTAGAACCGGGTGTAATAACTGGAGAGAAATTACTTGAAGTATTGGAATATGCAAAAGAAAATAAATTTGCATTTCCTGCGGTTAATGTAATTGGATCAAATACAATTAACGCAGCTTTAGAAGTGGCTAAAGAAGCGAAGTCAGTAATAATGATACAATTTTCCAATGGTGGAGCTTTGTTCAATGCTGGCAAAATGTTGGGAAACGAAAATGAAAAAGGAGCGATTGCAGGTGCGATTGCAGGTGCAAAACATATTCACGAAATGGCTAAGCATTATGGTGTATCGGTTATTTTACATACGGATCATGCACCAAAGAAGAAATTACCTTGGATAGATGGTTTATTAGATGAAGGCGAAAAATATTATAAAGAAACTGGGAAACCATTATTCAGTTCGCACATGCTTGATCTTTCTGTTGAGCCATTGGAAGATAACATTTCAATTTCAAAAAAATACTTAAAGAGAATGAGTAAAATTGATATGTTGTTAGAAATTGAACTTGGATGTACAGGTGGGGAAGAAGATGGAGTCGATAATACGGAAATGGACAATTCAAAATTATATACACAGCCGGAAGATGTTGCACTTGCTTATGAAGAATTAAAAAATATCAGTCCGTTGTTTACAATTGCTGCTTCATTTGGAAATGTTCACGGAGTTTATAAACCGGGAAATGTAAAACTTACACCTAAAATTTTAAGAAATTCTCAAAAATTTATTCAAGAAAAATTTAATACTGATACGAATAAACCTGTAAATTTTGTATTTCATGGTGGATCTGGGTCAGAGCCGGAAAAGATAAAAGAAGCGATTTCTTATGGTGTAATTAAAATGAATATTGATACCGATACGCAATGGGCTTTTGCAAAACCGGTAAAAGATTATATGGATGAAAAGGATGCATATTTGCAAGGTCAAGTTGGAAATCCCGAAGGTGAAGATGTTCCAAATAAGAAAGTATATGATCCGCGTAAATGGTTATCAGCTGGTGAAGAAGGGTTTATTAAACGATTATTGAGAGCATTTAAAGAACTGAATTCTTTTGAAAAATTTAACTATTTATTTTGATACATATTCTGTGTTTGAATTGATGAAATAAAAAGTTATGAATAAACAGCGGATAAATGTCCGCTGTTTTTAATTTTATAAAATCTAAGTTAATATGAAAATTGGAAAGATTAAAAATGTATGATCAAAATAGAAAAATATTTAATAATATTTACTTAAAAATAATTTTACCATTATTTTTTCTTTTACCTTTTATATTCATTTACATTATTAATGAAATAAATATTTTAAAGAATTATATTAACATTTTCGCATTTTTATCAATTATAATAGCACACTATTTTATCTCATGTTTTTTGAATAAGAAATTAATAATTCCCTTTAGATTTATAAAAATTAAAAACAATTTAAATGAAATTAATTACTATTATAATTTCGGGAAGTCGTGGTTTGTTTCATTTTTAATTATTTCAATGTTGATCATTTTTTATTTATTAATAATTAAAACTGATAATATTGAAAATGTAAAACATCTCATAAGTTATGGATTATATAGTATGATATATGCCATTTATGGATTTTTATTTAATGTAGGAATGGAATCAATAATTGTTAGGAATGATGTAAAACAACGAAAAATATACACGAGAAATTTAAAAGATATATTAACTTATTCAATAATATTTTTAATTATAATGAATATTTTATCCACATTATTTATTTATTATTCAAATGGAAATTTTGATATAAATGATATTCTAAAAGTCATCAATAAAAGTGATTTTCTGGGGAGTGTAGTTTTTCTTATTATTCCTAAAATGATATTATTATTTTTCGCAGCTTTTGTTGGTAGTTTTATTTTAATCAAATTTATAGCTCCTGTTTTGTTCGATCATATAAACTCATTTTTGAATATTTTATTTATTTCGTTATTGTTTTTTTCACAAATAATTGCTGCTGAAAATATTTTAATTTATTTAAATAAATATTCTATGAACGATTCTTTTGTCCAGTTAATTATTGTTTTGAATATTTTAATGTTGATTGTGATCTTTGTTTCGTTATTATTCAGATCAATTGATTCAAGAATATTACATAATAAAGCCTTTGTAGAAAAAATTTAAAATGATTAAGTTTAATAAATGAAAAGGGAGATAAAATGAAATATAAAGGATTAATTATGTTTGTTTTGATTTTAATTTTATTTGGTTGTGGAAAAAAAGAAACAAGGTATGAAGCTCACAGTTTTAAAAATGGCAAAGATGGTAAAATGTTACTTTATCGGTTGTTAAAACCAACAAATTATGATAAAAACGTAAAATATCCGCTGGTAATATTTTTACACGGAGCCGGAGAACGAGGCCAAGATAATATGAAACAACTTATGCATGGAGCGAAGATTTTTGAAACAAAAGTGAATTTGAAAAAATACCCTTGCTTTGTAATTGCACCTCAATGTCCGGAAGGGCAACGCTGGGTAGAAGTCGATTGGTCACTTGAAAAACATATTATGCCAGAAAATCCTTCAGAACCCGTAAATTTATTAATGGAATTGATTGACTCATTTGAAAAACGATATAATGTAGATGAAAATAGAATTTATGTAACTGGATTATCAATGGGTGGATTCGGAACTTGGGATTTGATAGCGAGATATCCGAGTATGTTTGCCGCAGCTGCTCCGGTATGTGGAGGTGGAGATGTAACAACAGCAAAAATAATAAAAAATATTCCGATTTGGGCATTTCATGGTGCAATAGATAAAACCGTAAATCCACAAAGAACTCGTGATATGATCAAAGCGATTGAAGATGCTGGTGGGAATCCACAATTTACAGAATATGATAGTGTCGCTCACAATGCTTGGGATAAAGCTTATGGCGATCCAAAATTATTAGAGTGGATGTTTGAGCAGGAGAAGTAGATAGAAATTATGAATGGTGAATCGGGGAAAAATTCACGCCTCGATACGCTAAAGCTACAGTGTAAAAAAAGACCGTAAAAGTATTTATAAATAATCAAACATTTTTGGAATACTTATAATAAAATTATCAAAAAAATATTTCAAAACTCAATAAGTTTCTTTTCTATTTCCGGGTATATTTTATCTATTTTTTCTTGAAGTTTAATTGTTTTATACAATGCCGTAACAATACGACAATATCTTGGTGCATCGTCCATCATTCTGTTTTTTCAATCTTTTTAGAATTATTAAAATAATATTACTATTTACAAAATAATTTTGTAAATTCTATGATTTTTAAAATAGTGAAAGGTGAATTATGAAATATAAAATATTAGAAAAAATTGATAGCCCAAAAGATGTCAAAAAGCTTTCTATAGATGAACTTAATATTTTGGCTGATGAGTTAAGAGATTATATAATTAATGTGATCAGTAAAACAGGTGGACATTTAGCTCCTTCGCTTGGAGTAGTTGAATTAACTATTGCTTTATTGTATGTTTTTGAATTACCAGATGACAAAATTATTTGGGATGTTGGTCATCAAACATATCCATTTAAAGTATTGACTGGAAGGAGAGAAGAATTAAAAACAATTCGCAAATATGGTGGAATTAGTGGGTTTTTAAAACGATCTGAAAGTGAATATGATGCTTTTGGAGCGGGACATGCTTCCACTTCAATTTCATCGGCATTGGGAATTTCTGTTGCGAATGATCTGTTAAAAATCACAAATAAAGTTATTGCTGTTATTGGAGATGGTGCATTAACCGGTGGCTTAGCTTGGGAAGGATTTAATAATATTGGTCGCTTAAAAAAACAATTGATGGTGATTTTAAATGATAACGAAATGTCAATATCTCGTAATGTAGGAGGAATTTCTCGTTATTTGAATAAAATTGTTACCGGTTCGGCATATAATCAATTAAGAAATAATGTTTGGGAATTAACTGGAAAATTTAATGGTGAAAAACATTATATTCGTAATGGAATAAAAAGAATATTGGCAAGTGCAAAGAAACTTATTATTCCAAATGTTATTTTTGATGAAATGGGATTAAGATATTTTGGCCCTATTGATGGCCATAATATTCCACAGTTAATAGATGCATTTACAAAATTAAAAAAGATCAAAACACCGATATTAGTTCATGTTCTGACAGTAAAAGGAAAGGGATTACCGGAAGCAGAAGCTGACCCAACAAAATATCATGGAATATCTGGTGAAAAAGTAACAACAGATGTTCCGAAAAATGAGATGTCAACTTATACGGAAGTATTTGGTAAAACAATTATTGAATTAGCGGAAAAGGATCCCAAAATTGTTGGAATAACGGCAGCTATGAAAGAAGGTACCGGTTTGGTGGAATTTGCGGAAAAATATCCAAAGCGATTTTTTGATGTTGGCATTGCAGAAGGACATGCTGTTACATTTTCAGCAGGTCTTGCTACAAGTGGAATAAAACCGATTGTTGTAATATATTCGTCTTTCTTGCAAAGAGCAATTGACAATATTATTCACGATGTAAGTTTACAGAATTTACCTGTGATCTTTTGTTGTGATAGAGCCGGATTAGTTGGTGCTGATGGACCGACGCATCATGGAAATTTTGATCTTTCGTATTTATCGATGATTCCAAATATCGTATTATCAGCTCCTAAAGATGGCAACGAGTTGCGATCTCTCATGCATCTCGCAGTGGAGTCAAAAGATAAACCATTTTTTATTCGTTATCCGCGTGATGAAAGTGTTAAATACAACCCCAAAAATAAAGTTACTCCTTTAAAATTAGGTTCTTGGGAATATATTAAAAATGAAAAAAAAGTAGCGATTATTGCTATTGGTTCTATGGTAAATGCGGCAGAGAAAGCATTAAAAATATTGAGTAAATCAAATATTGATGCCACGCTGATCAACGCAAGATTTATTCGTCCTTATGATAAAATTGTTTTAGATGAAGTAGTGAAAAAACATAAAATTATTTTTACAATAGAAGAGGGGAATCCAAATAGTGGATTAGAGAATTTAGTTTCAAGATTCATGCAAGATACTAAAAGTAAATCAACATTGCATTCGTTTTCAATTCCAGATGAATACATTACTCATGGTGCTAGATCAATACTTCTAAAACAAGTGAAATTAGATTCTGAAAATATTGCAAAAAGAATTATACAAATAATGAAGTAAAAAAAAGATGATAACTGTTAAAAATAAAATAGCTAAGAGACAAAATCAAATTTATGCTGATTTGCATTTTCATTCTACATTTTCAGATGGGAAATTTACACCTGAATTTTTAGCAGATTATCTTAATAAAAATAAAATATCCGTTGCTGCATTGACCGATCACGACACAATAAATGGCTTTGATGAATTTAAAAAATATTTTCAGGGTATTGCGATTACAGGAGTTGAACTTTCGACATGTTTTAGAAACGAAGATGTTCACATTCTTGGTTATGGATTCGATCCTAAAAATGAAGATATATTATTTAATTTAAATAAATATCAAAATTACCGAAAAAAACGAATTTATACAATATGTGAAAAATTAAATGGTTTAAAGATAAAAATTTTACCTGAAACAATTTTCAATATGGTTGGTGGCGATACAGCTTTAGGAAGACCGCATGTCGCTCAAGCATTAATAAATGCTGGTTTTGTTAATTCAATGAGAGAAGCGTTTATTGAATATATTGGATATGAATGTCCGGCGTATGTACCAAAAGAAAAAATGACTTTAGACCAAGCAATTAAATTGATTCACAATGCAAATGGAATAGCAATTTTAGCACATCCAGGTTTGTATAAAAATGATTATATTTTAGAAGAAATCGTTACATATCCAATAGATGGAATTGAGCTTTATCATTCCTCTAATAGGAAAAATATGATGTCTGGAATATTGAATGTTGCAGAAAAATTTAATCTAATAGTTACCGGTGGCTCGGATTTTCATCAATTAAATTGGCAAGGGAAAAATTTGCTTGGTGAACTTGGAATTGATCACGACAGATGGATCGAATTAAAAAATATTTTGATTGAGAAAGACACATTCATTGCGAAAGATATTTTTAATAAATAAAAGGTGAATAAAGATGTTTAAATATTACATGCCGACAAATATATTTTTTGGGAAAGATTGTTTAAAGAATAATTTGGTTTCCAATATTGATGTAAATGATAAACCATTAATAGTTACTGGAAAAAGATCCGCAATAATTAGTGGAGCTCAATCCGATATTTTAGAAATTTTAAAAAGTAAGAAAATCAAATATGAAATATTCAATAAGGTTACAGAAAACCCAAAATTAAAAACAGTACACGAAGGAGCGAAATATTTTTTAAAGAATAATTGTAATATGGTAATCGGTATTGGTGGGGGAAGTCCAATTGATTCTGCGAAAGCAATTTCAATCATTGCTGCGAATAAATTAGAAAATAGGGAAATATATAATTCGCAAAAAATTAAAAATGGTTATCCGATAATTGCAATTCCAACAACTTCTGGAACCGGAACAGAGGCAACACAATATAGTGTGATAACCGATACGAATAACGATAAAAAAGCAGGATTTGGCACACCATTAATGTTTCCAAAATTTTCTTTTGTAGATCCAAAATATACACTTTCATTATCAAAAAAAATTACACGTGATACGGCTGTAGATGCTTTAAGTCATTTATTGGAAGGATTATATTCAAACAAAAGAAGTGAAATTGTGTATCCGATGATCTTTAGTGGGGTGAAAATAATATTTGAGAATTTAAAAAATACAATGAATAATCTCGAAGATTTTAAATTAAGAGAAAAACTTATGCTCGCTTCACTTTGGGGTGGAATAGTTATTGCACAAACAGGATCAACGATGCAGCATGCAATTGGTTATCCGCTGACAACTAAATATGGAATATCACATGGCTTAGCAAATGGCATTGTAATGAAAACTGTAATGGAAAAATATTATCCAGCTGTTAAAAAAGATTTAAATGAACTTTTTGATTTTTTGAACATAAAAAAGAGTGATTTTTATGATTGGTTAATTTCGCTTGATTTAATAATTGGTAAAAAGTTAGATACAGAATTTATTGAAAATAATATTGAAAATGTTTTAAATATTCACAACATGGAAAATAATCCTGTAAAAATAAACGCAAATGATATAAGAAATATTTACAATACAATAAATTAAAAAATAAAGGGAATAATATGAGTGGTACAAATTGGAATTATTCTGACAAAGTAAAGGAACATTTTTTTAATCCGAAAAATGTATTGAAAGTTTCAGAAGAAGAATATAATGCCGATGGCGTTGGAGAAAACGGATCACCTGTTTGTGGTGATTTGATGAGAATTTATATAAAAGTTAAAGATAATAAAATTTATGATATGAGGTGGAAAACTTTTGGTTGTGCGAGTGCTATTGGTTCTACATCTATGCTTTCGGTAATGGTAACAGAAAATGGTGGGATGGAATTAGAAGAAGCAATGAAGATAAAACCTGACGATATTATTAAAGAATTAGGTGGTCTTCCGCCAAATAAAATTCATTGTTCGGTGTTGGGAGATAAGGCGTTGAGAGCAGCAATAAAGGATTATTATCGAAATTTCGATCAAGTTAACAAAATAAACAAAGAAAAAGAATCTCGTATTGTTTGTCATTGTCTAAATGTTACAGAAGATGAAATCAAAATGGAAGTACTTGAAGGAGTTAAAGACTTCGACACATTGCAGAAAAGGACAAAAGTTAGTACAGCATGTGGAAAATGTGAACCGGAAGTAAGAGAGCTTTTAGACAAATATGTAAAGAAATATTATATAAAAGATATCTATACAGGTGAATAAAATGATATATTTAGATAATAATGCAACTACGCCATTACATCCGAAAGTAAAAGAGAAGATAATTGATTTTTTAGATAATTATGGTAATCCGAGTTCACTATATGAAACTGGAAGGGAAGTAAAACAAATGGTGGAAGATGCACGCCAAAAAATTGCCGATTTTTTAAATTGTGATCCGGATGAAATAATCTTTACAGCTGGTGGCTCAGAAGCGAATAATACTGTCATAAAAGGAGTCGCCTCTTGTTGTACTTTTTGCAATGTTTCAAATACACACATCATTACTTCTGCGATTGAGCATCCCTCTGTAATGAATACTTTAAAATGTTTAGAAAAACAAAATGTAGAAGTTACTTATTTACCGGTAGATGAATATGGTTTGGTAAATTCAAAAGATGTTCGTGATGCAATAAGGAAAGAAACAGTACTGATAACAATAATGTATGCAAATAATGAAATAGGAACTATTCAACCGATAGAAGAAATCACAAAAATTGCAAACGAAAATAATATTCCAATTCATACTGATGCCGTACAGGCCATTGGGAAAATTCCCGTAGATCTTAAAAAAACAAGTATTGATTATTTGTCATTATCCGGCCATAAAATTTACGGACCGAAGGGGATTGGTGTATTATTTCGTCGAAAAGGGACAAAATCATTATGTCCATTGATAAGTGGTGGACATCAAGAAAGTTCTATGAGAGCAGGTACGGAAAATACTATCGGCATTGTTGGTATTGGAGAAGCAATTAAACAATTAAATTTAGAAATGAATAGTGAAGTGAAAAAAATAAAATATTTGAGAGATAAATTGGAATCCGGTTTGAAAAAAAATATCTCAAATATTTCCGTAAATGGACAAACTGAAAAGCGATTACCGGGTGTATTGAATGTTTCATTTAACGATATTGAAGGTGAATCGATTTTATTACGACTTGACATGCATGGAATAGCGGTTTCAACCGGTAGCGCATGCTCGTCCGGTTCGTTAGATCCCAGTTATGTTATTACTGCTTTGGGTGTGCCAGCTGAACAAGCTCATAGTTCAATTAGATTTTCATTGGGAAGAGAAAATACGGAAGAAGATATTGATAAAACAATTATTGCGGTTGAGGAAACCGTTGATTTTTTAAGAAAAATTAGTGCGATATAATTTATTAATAGTTTTAATGTAAGATACAAATTGTGAAAATTTTTAAAAAGATATTAATAAGTATTTTTATCTGTTTTTTCATTTTGAATGGAAAATCAGAAAGTAATGATAATGATAAAAATATTCCGGTTGTAATTATTCATGGAATTTTAAGTAATCCGTTAATTATGAAACCATTGGAAAATAAATTTCAAGATGCTGGATACAAAACTTATAATTATGGATATCATTCTACGAGAGAAAATATACATCAACTTGGAATTGATTTTTCAAAATGGTTAAATGAGAACATACCAAGTAAGAAGTTTTATTTGGTAAGTCATAGTATGGGAAACCTCGTAGGACGTGAAATGGAGAATTATGATTCTACTTTGAAAATCATTCGATGGGTTATGATAGCTCCACCAAATCATGGATCTGAATATGCAGATACATTGGATAATATCTTTTTATATAAATGGATAACAAGAATACCAGGACAAGAATTATTAACGACTTCTGATGCACATTATAAATCACTTTCTTCACCTGATTGTGAATTCGGAATAATCGCAGGTGGTAAAAAAAATGACAAGGGATATAATCCATTAATTGATGCCGATAATGATGGTAAAGTACGAGTTGATGAAACATATTTAAAAGGGGTGAAGGATTTTATTATACTTGAACATGCTCACACACCAATGTTATTTTATAAAGATACATTTCAACAATGTTTATATTTTATTGAAAATGGATGTTTTAAAAATAAAAAATATTAGCAACGAACAAATGCAAATAAGGGAAAACGAAAGACGGAGAACGACGAAGTTAAAACTGAATACAAAATAATCAAAGCGAAAAAATAAAAGTTCACTCTTTTAAATCTTATTTCTCTATCCGTTTCAACGGATTATAATAAAGCGACTAATGATCATCTTTAAATTTTCTTTTTTTGTGTTCTTTGTGCCCTCTTGGTGTTCCTTGTGGTTGATTTTTTTACGAATTTATAATTACACAATAGGGAATTGTTTTAATTCTTTATTCGTCTTTTTAGCATTCTCTACAAATTTATCTAACTTTCCCCAAAATTTTGGACTATGATTTTTCTCTATTGTATGAGTAAGCTCATGCAAAATAACATAATCAATTAAATGGTCAGGAAGATGAACTAATTTTTTATTTAGATTGATATTGTTTTTTGATGAGCAACTTCCCCAAATTGTTTTTTGATTTTTTATTCTTAAGTTTCCAAATTTAAAATTGTGTTTGTTAGCTAATTCAACAGTTCGTTTTATGATTTTATTATTTATTTTTTCTCTCGTGATTGGGTTGATTATATTCTGTTTTATTGAGTTTTGTTCTTTCATTTTCATTTTTGAAAAATGTTTGATCAACCAATTTTTTTTACTTAATACAAATTTTTCAGCTCTTTTAAATGATATGTTTAACGGAACTTTAACTATAATTCCATTGAATGGTTTTATTGAAATATTAATTCGCCTGGCGCGATTACTTGAAATATAATTTACAATTCCAATTTCTTTATAAGTAACTTGTTTTATTTTTCTTAACATTTTTTTTATTATTGAAAATTATTAAATAAAATGAAAATATTATTCAGAAAATAATTTGATAAATTCAGTTTCATTTAATATTTTGATATTGAGTTTTTTAGCTTTTTCTAATTTTGAGCCGGAATTACTTCCGGAAATCAGGAAATTAGTTTTTTTACTTACTGTATTTGTTGCTTTTCCACCGGCGTTCTCGATTAAAGATTTTGCATCATCACGAGTATAATTTTCTAAAGTACCAGTTAGAACAAATGTCTTATTTTTTAGTTTTTCTAATTTATTTTTTGAATTATCATAAGTTGGATCAATTCCATGTTTTAACAAAGATTGAATTACTTTTAAGTTTTTTTCATCTCTAACAAATGTCAAAATGCTTTCTGTAACAATCGGCCCAATATCTTCTAATAAAATCAACTCATCTTTTTTTGCATTTAATAATGAATTCAAATTTCCATATTTTTCTGCTAATATTTTACTTGTGTATTCGCCAACATTTGGAATCCCCAAAGCATAAATTAATTTTGGAAGTGAAATGTTTTTTGACTTATTAATCGAGCCAATTAAATTTTTGGAAGATTTGTTTCCAAACCTTTCTAAATTTATCAAATTATTTTCTTGAAGTTTATAAAAGTCAGCTACATTTGAAATTAAATTTGATTCTACAAGTAAATTTATCGTTGCTTCTGCTCCTACAATATCCATTGCTTTTTTGGAAACAAAATGTTCAATACTTTTTTTAAGTTGAGCTGGACATGAAATGTTAGAGCATTTTAATAAAGCTCCATTTTCAATTTTAATAGTAGGGGAGTGACAAATGGGGCATTTATTTGACAATTTATAAGGTTTTGTATTTTTTGTTCTCTTCTCTTTTATAACTTTTATAACTTTTGGTATGACATCACCGGCGCGTTCAACAACAACAAAATCATTTACCCGAATATCTTTACGATCAATTTCATCTTGATTATGAAGAGTTACACGACTAATAGTTGCACCACTGATCTTCACAGGTTTCAAATTGGCAACAGGAGTAATAATTCCGGTTCTACCTACCTGTTCATCAATGCTAATGATTTGTGTGATTTCCTGTTTTGGTTTAAATTTACCGGCAATGGCCCAACGAGGATTACGAGTTCTTGTACCTAATTTATTTTGTAGTTCAAGTGAATTAACCTTAAATACAACTCCGTCAATATCATAAGGCAATGTGTTTCTATCATTTTCCATATCATTAAAATAATTGATCATTTTTTTTTCATCTGACAGGATTTTATTATATGGATTAGTCGGGAATCCCCATTTTTTTAATTGTTCTAAAAAATCAAAATGTGTTTTAAAATTATTATTGGTTATCTCTCCAAATGCATATATGAAAATTTCCAGAGGTCGCTTTTCGGTAATTTCAGGATTTAATTGCCTTAAAGAACCGGCAGCTGCATTACGAGGATTAGCAAATAGTGGTTCATTATTTTTTTTACGATTTTCATTTAATTCTGTAAAATTATTATTGGAAATTATTACTTCACCTCTAACCTCTAAAATTTTTGGAATATTATCTCCCAATAATTTTAATGGGATTTGATGAATAGTTCTTAAATTTTGAGTAATGTTTTCACCAACATAACCGTCTCCACGCGTAGCACCGGCAATAAAAATACCATTTTCATAAATCAATTCAACGCCAAGTCCATCTAATTTTGTCTCACCAACAAATTCAACATTTTTTAATTCTAATAATTTGAAGACTCTATGATAAAAATCCACAATTTCGTGTTGATCTTTTGCGTTAGATAAACTGAGCATCGGTGTACGATGTTCAATTGGTTTGAAAGATTTAAGTATAGGTGCTCCAACTCTTTGTGTAGGTGAATCAAGTGTTTTGTATTCAGGATATTTTTTTTCTAAGGCTTCTAGATCACGAAGAATCTCATCGTATTTAAAATCTGATATTATAGGATCATTTAATACATAATAACGATAGTTGTGATGATTTAACTCATCTTTTATTTTTATTATTTTTTTCTCTATATTTTTCATAAAAATTATCTCATGATTTTATTACCTAAAATTAAAATATTTTACTATCTTTTAAAAGGAAAAATAATAAAAATATTTCAAATGAAAATAAATGAGATGATATGGAAAATAAAA
>JAUVLI010000114.1 GCA_030600775.1 Fidelibacterota bacterium
ATATATTTTAACAGCTTTTAATCTTTTATCGTCAAAAATCACATAATTATTTCCATCTGCAATTGAACTTTTATAAATAATTCCATGAAAACCAATATGTTTTAATAATTCTGAAAGATATTGACTTGGAAGATATTCTAAATTTGTTTCTCTTGGAATTATTGGTTTGGATAATTCATTTCCCAATAGTGTTAGAAATGGCATGTTTTTATAAATTATTTCCAATTCGTTTTCTTCAAATGGACTAATAGTACTTTGAGGATTTCGTAAATCAGCTAATTCCAATCTCCTTTTAATCCCAAATTCAGCAACAGTAAGTGTTTCTCCTTTATGAGCTCTAACTTCTGCTATAGCTGTTTCAATTGATGAAGCCACATATAAGTAGGGAATGCCAACTGGATTAGCTCGCCCATTAAAAACAAGTATTTTGGATGGTTTGCCCATTTTTGTAATATTGAAAGGTTTTCTGGTAGAATTGATTCTTGCTCTGTAGAATTTTTGCTCACCTTTTTTAAGAATTACTCCTATATATTTTGCAAATGGTTCCAATTGCTCAATATTCAAAGCATTATTTGGAAGGAATCTATTTCTGTGTTTTAGTTCTTCCCTAAATTTTTCCCATTGTTCAATATTTTTTTGCTCTTTTGAAAAAACAGGTTTATACTTAGTTTTAAATAAATCTTCATTATTAGAAATATCTTTTAATAACTTTTGTTGAACTTTATTTGATTTGATTGTAAAAACATTCCAATCATATTGTAAAAGTTCATTAAGATAATTTCCATTTATTTCAGGTTCATAAAGGTCAATAAGAGGCTCAAACCGGTCGAATAATTCAACCGGTTTTATTAATGTGATATTTTCTGTTTTGCAATAAGAACATTTACCTTTTCTATTACTAATAGCATTAATATGCTTTTTTAAAAAATTATCTGAGAAGCAATTTGGACAACAATACATATCAATTTTCTCGTTTAATAAAATCTGCCATTAATTCAATGTGGTGTTGCATAGATAATTTTTTCACATAGCCAAGTCCGGGATAATGTTTCTTTTTATAAAGTTCCAAATATTCTAAGCAAGCTCGTGATTTAAAAATAAGTGATCCGTTTATTTTTACTTTCTTAACTAATTTGTCAAGAGCTTCAAAGAATTTACCGCCAGGATCTGTGGGGGAATCTGTTTGGTCAGAAACAAAGTGATAAATAAACATATCATCTTCGCTATAAAGATAAGTTAAATGAATAGCAACTGCATAAGCCGGTCCGCCAGTTTCAGTAAAATCATCACCCACAATTAAATAATCACCAAATCCGTCCATCCCTTCGTCAGGGTAAGTAATATGCAAATCCGAAAAATGTTCACTAGGGAGATAAAGCGAATTTTTTTTCCGTATCTTAAATCCATCTCTTATAAGTATTCTAGAAATACCGTTTTTCTTTAAATGTCTTTGATATAATTTGCCAGCAAAACCTTCAATAAAGATATGCCTTTCAATATTATTAAAATCGTCAATTGCTCCTGCTATTTCTTTTCCTTGTGCAAATCCATAATGAATAAGAGAAAACTTAAAATGGGGATAATTTTTTAATAATGTAATAAGATCAACAATCTTGGCTCCGGCATAAAGTATATATCCAAGTGATATATTTTTATAATCTTTAAAATTATTGTTAATAAGCTCTTCTAAAATATCGGATTCTTTTACAGGCTCTGTTCCTGCTTGAGGATTAACAATAAGAGTACAATTAACATTTTCTTGATTTAAAATTTTAAATGCTCTAATTAATGCTTTAAAATTATTCTTTACAGGTTCTATGATTGGATAAATCTTATTTTCTGCAAGGAACTTTGCATTATCTCGAAGTAATATTAATTCAAATTGTTTTCCTCTAAAATATGGATAATACATTTCTTACCTTATTAAATTTAATTGGGAATGATAAAATTACGAATTTCTTTGTTAAAAATTGCAATTAATTTTTTCATTTGTTTTTCTTGGTTGCCAATGCTGAGTATGTAAGCAATTATAGAAGAAGGAGCTTGTTCAACAAAATCTTTTAATATCTTTGTATTATTACGTTTTTTTAAAACATTTATAGTTATATCGTGAGCATCAGAAATTGGTATATTACAAAATAATTCTTTACAAAGTTTATAAATTTGTGTGTTGGGTACATCAGGAATTGAACCATAATATTGTTTAACTATATAAGTGTATTCATCCTTTCTAAGAGAATCAAATAATATTGCAAGATTAATACTTTCCTTATTAGATTTTGGCTCACGAATGGTTGAGATAGTATTTTTATTAATAAGAACAAGTATCCCAATTTTATCAGGCAAGAAAGAACTAATTTTATTTGCTTGTCTGTTAGTAGTTATTACATTTATATAATCAAAAACATTACAATAAGACTGAATTTGTTTTTCAAGTCGGACAAAAGAATCGTATTCAGACTTTATTTCATAAACAGTAGATGTTCCGTTCAATAATACTACATCAGCTTTACTTCTTCCTACTCTGAACTCCATAAGCATTTGTGAAGTATTTAATGAGTGCTTCCCAAGTAGAATTTTATTCGCAAGAACATTTTTATATATATATTCGTTTTTGTAATTTTTAAAAAGAAAATTATAAACAAAATCAAAAAAATTCCTAAGAGTCATTGATAAATCAAGCTTATTTAGTAACCCACTATTTGCACATACTTCTGCCAAATAAGGGGAATAGTTTTTCTGAACAAGGTTATTTATAACAATGGGTGTAAATAGTTTCCCTAAAGCAGGAAAATATTTGTTGTCAATATTATTAATTATAGCTTCCATATTTACAAATATACCTTAAAGATAAATATTAATGAAATATAAAGATTATTTTGGAATAAACAAATCAATTATTCAAACTTTTCTTTCGTCCGTCAAATTTTTCTTTATTTGGAATTTCAGCTACTGAATTGAAAAAATCAAATACCGACTCCATTAATTGATCACGGCTTTTTTCTTCAATTATCGTTTCAAATGGAAAACCTAAAATAACGGTATTGTAATTTCCTTTATAACCAACTCCAGCACTTACATTATTTTGTGAATATCTAAAAATTGTTTTTGCTGTTGAGCTATCTGCCGGTTCAATTCCATCAGGTGATTCAACTTTGTATATCTTGTCATTAAGTTTAGAATTAAATTCAATATTTCCTACAGAATTAAATGAACTATCTACAGAATGAACAGCTCCATTATTAACTGCATGATCGGTACGCCATTTATATTTTAGTACTTTATTTGCAAATAGATTTGTTAAAGAATCATTCAAATCAGATCCTATATATGCACCTGAAATAAAAATATTCCCACCATTTTTTAGATATTTATAAACTTGCCTTATCATATTTTTTTGATAAATAGAAAATTGAATTTTACCTTTTCCATTTGGATTTCGCGACGATTTTTCTTCTCCATAAATTAAATCTACAAACTTGTAATTATTTAAATTTACACTTCCATTTCTGACAGATTCATCACTAACAGAGGCAAAAGAATAACCGATTCTTTTAAGTGATTCGCCGTGAATAATTGGAAAATCAAAAGTATTTCCTGCAATAACCTTATCGTCAAAATCTGAATAACTTGCACCAAATCCCGGTGAATCGTCATCAATCCAAGATGATCTCGGATCAAAATCATACTGCCGTCCAATAAAATTAATATCATATTTATCCGGCACACCTTCATCCCACAAATTAACAAAGCCTAAATATTTTTTCGTTTCTATTGTAGCCGGTGCATCAATACGATCAAATCCATTTATTATCAACACTGTATCTTTTGAATCTTCAGTTCTGCAAACAGATAAAATCTCCGAAGGAAAACTTTCTCCACCTTTATTTACAGCCGTAACTTTGAAACTATAAATTACATTTTTCTCCAAATCATCAATCACAATTTCAGATTTTTCAGAAATAATTCCGTTATCAAATCCACCGTTATTTTTTCTTGTGTAGACAAAATATTTCTCGGGATTTGCAGTTTTTTCCAAAGGATCTAATTTGGGTTTCCATTTCAGTTTTATACTATTTTCACCAACAAATTCTATCGAAAAATAATTAACTGGTAATGGTTGAACGACATAATCAAATCCATTTTGAGTGGCAATGAATTTCAACATAGATTTGTATATTGCTCGGCTTACATTAAAACGAAATTGTGGATCATTCCCATATTTCATATTCCAAAAGTTGTCATGGACAAGCATTTCCAAAAGAGCAGCCGGAACATTCGGTCTATAAGCTTCACTATATCCTCTATCCCAAATTCCTCGTCTTGCCCATTCAATATTATAAATTTTACTCATATCATTTACAATTTCTGTTTGGAGTATATCGGCAAAATCACGATTAGCAAGACGAGATACTGAGTCAGGAAAAACTCGCTTCTCTTCTGCATCTTCAGAAGAAAAAATAGTCAATGTCTTCGGTGTTTTGATACTCTTATCATATCCTGCATCGGTATGAAAAGCCATTGACAGATCAATTGGAATATTCAAGCCATCGATATCTCTATTTCTATTCGGACCAAAAGGATCACCAACGAGATAATTTACCCATTCTCCACGACATTGATAATCGTCATTGTAATCAATTGAATCATTATTCAAATTATATACCAGTGTATCCGGCATTCCAGCGTATTGCAAATAATATCTTGCACCTTCAACAAATCGTGGCATTTTACTGACTTTACCATTTCGAGAAATATTTCCCATTCCTCCACCAAATCGAACAGCATCAGCAGTTACAAATTTACCGATTTTAGAACTCCCATTCGTTAAAACAACTTTTCCAAATTCAGAATTAATTCCCTTTTCAAATTTGAATTTTCCTAAAAATATCCAGGTTGCTCCACCCTTTTGTTGATTCACAAGAAATTCCGTCTTCCCACCGCTATGATAAACCGTATAATGAGCATCGGTAACATTTTTCGGATTTTGAGAATATGAAATATATACAGCATATTTTCCTTTTTCTGGAATATTCGGGATCCAGTTAATTGTTGAATTTCCGCTATCGTTACTTTCTATATACTTGAATGTTCCTTTTTTAAATGGATTCTCTCCTGATATATAAGGCGGATTCCCGATAGCAAAACCAGTATCAGCTCCAACTTTCCAATCATTGTTATTTTCAATATATTCATTATTTTTTGGTGAATCATTATCAACAATAACTTCATTTATTTGGAAATCTCTTTCTCGTGGAACAAATACATTCGCACCGGCATTTTCAAGCATCGGAATAATATAGGGAATTGTGAATGCCATTGGAAAAATATCTTCTACTGTCTGAAAATTCCTCGCTCTTTGAAATTCCCATCTATCTAATGAATTCTCGTAATACCAGCCGTGACTATGCCACAGAGCAATATTTCTATCATTCAAACCGCTTTGGGGTTTATTCAACGAACTAATATTTCTTACAACTGGGATTCTCTTTTCATTTTCTTTTGACATACGAGATCTGTTATAAGATCTTTTATTTTTTCTATAATAATTTGGAATTAATTCTTCAATTAAATAATCATTGGAATAAATTTTAACTGAATAATGATCGTATTTCCTTCCTGACATTTCACTAATACTTTTATAAATTATTTTTACATTTTTTTCTCTAAATGGTATAAAAGCAAATCTATCGTTAAAATATATCTTTAAACTTTTTGCTTTTTCATTAATAACTATCGTATCAATTGCACTATTTATTTTAAGTTCTGTCGGATCAGAATTATTAATGCATTCATCTAGAAATTGTTGAACATTTAAATAAACTTTTTTTGTTTGTCTATCAAGTTTTTCAATCTTGTATTTTTTTTCAATGTTTTTGATTCCAATCGTTGCACAACCATAAAATGCAAAAATTGAGAACAAGATCAATAATAAATATTTTTTCATTAATTTAACTCCTATTTTTCGTATAATATAAAAATATATTTTGCAATATGGAATTAATAAATTGATTTTTCTTTTGCAACAAATGACACAAATTACTCGAATAGTATGAAAAAATATCAAAAAGGTCTTAAGATTTTTTAATACTTATTTTTCACTTTTCATTTATTCGTTTACTCACTTTTTATTTTGGTGTGGTTTCGGCCCTTCGATAGTTAATTTATCTTCATTCTACTATTTCTAAATTTATTACTAAAATATTTGCTAATATTAAAAATAATTAATACTTTATATAATATTTAACAAGGAGAATAAA
>JAUVLI010000128.1 GCA_030600775.1 Fidelibacterota bacterium
CAATTCGTTTTGTTTTACTTTCAGTTCATTATCGCCAAAAATTAAACTTCAGCTTCGAGCAATTGGATTCTGCTGGGAAAACTTTGAAAAAATTTGATGATTTTATATATGAGCTGAAGAATGTAGAAAGTACTAATGTGAAAAATGAAGAAGTAATTTTTTTAACAAACGAAATGTTGCAAAAATTTGAAAATACGATGGATGATGATTTAAATATTTCTGCTGCACTTGGTGTTGTATTTACATTTTTGAAACAAATCAATAAATTCAAAAGTACAAATAAATTATCTAATCTTGACAGAGAAAATATAATCAATTCTTTGAAAAAAATAGATAGCGTTCTTGGAGTAATATTTAAAGAATCTAAATCAAAATTAGTTGATACGATCAATATAGATAAAAAAAATATTCAAAAAAAAATAGAAGAGAGGAACGAAGCAAGAAAAAATAAGAATTGGGATAAAGCAGATAAAATTCGCAATGAATTACTAAAATTAGGTATTGAACTTGTCGATAGGAAAGAAGGAACTACTTACAAAATAAAATAAATTAATTATAAGGAACCTATATTTAAAATGCTTGTAATAAATATGTGATTTGCTTAACTTACTTAAATGTTATGATTAATCTATAAATTATAAATGGGAAATATGAAAATACAAAAAATAATATTAATAATACTGATTTTTACACTAAATTCATTTGGGCAATTTGGGAAAAATAAAGTTCAATATAAACAATTTGAGTGGAAATATATTCAAAGTAATCATTTTGATATTTATTATAATGGTAATAATAAAAAGATAGCAAAATATACAGCTACAAATGTAGAAAAATCGTATCTATCGATTAAAGATCTATTAAATTGGCCTTTGCAAAAGAGATATTCAATAATTATTTACAATAGCCATAATGATTTTCAACAGACAAATACTACCCAAGGTAGTTTGCCAGAGGGAGTTGGAGGATTTACAGAGTTGTTTAAAAATCGTGTAATTATGCCATTTACGGGTTCTTATAAAGATTTTCGGCACACATTACATCATGAACTTGTTCATGCCGTAATGAACGATATGTATTATGGTGGCTCAATTCAATCCTTGGTATCCGGACATGTAAAGTTACAAATTCCTTTATGGATTGCCGAGGGTTCTGCCGAATTTGAATCACTTAGATGGGATACTAAAAGTGATATGTTCATGAGGGATTTAGCATTGAATAGTACAATTCCACCCATAGAATATGTATCAGGATATTATGTCTATAAAGCAGGTCAATCTGTTTTGAAATTTGTTAATGATACTTATGGAAAAAAGAAATTGACGGAATTTTATCATTCTATGAAAAAAACAAGTAATGTAAAGAAAGCAATTAAAGAAACATTTAAGATTAAACAAGAAGAGTTTAATAAAAAATGGGAAAAATATTTAAAAAAAGAGTATTGGACAGATATAAGATCAACAGATGATATTGGGGAAATAGCTGTTCAATTGACTGATCATGTTAAATTGAAAACTGCTCAAAATGTTGCACCTGCAATTTCACCTTCCGGTACAAAAATTGCTTTCATGAGTGATCGAAAAGGGTATGCAGACATTTATGTTATGAATTCTCAAGACGGTTCGGATGTTGAAAAAATAGTATCAGGTCAAAGAAAAGCAAGCTTAGAGGAATTGAAATGGGTTACTCCGGGAATATCATGGTCTCCAAATTCTAAAAAAATAATATTTGCAACAAAGAGTGGGGAATATGATGCGTTGGTAATTGTCAATATAGAATCAGAAAAACAAGAAGTAATTGAAATTAAAAAGTTAAATGGAATTTATTCCGTAGCTTGGAATCCGAAATATAAGAATATTGTTGCTTTTAGTGGACATAATGGATTGCAGAGTGACATATATTATTATAATTTCAAGAAGGAAAAATTGGTAAATCTTACCAAAGATAGATACAGCGATAGCAATCCTCAATGGAACGAAAAAGGTGATAAGATAATTTATGTGTCAGAGCGTGACAGAGCAAAAGATAAAATTGTATTACGGCATCCCTATCAAAATGATCTATTTGAATATGACTTGCGAAAAAAGAAAAAATATCAATTAACGAATACTGACTATGATGAAGATTATCCGTTCTATGATCCAAATGGAAGAGGAATAATTTATACTTCTGATAAAAATGGTATTTCTAATATTTATGTAAAAAAAGTAGATTCGGTAGCATCATATCCGATAACTAATATTACCGGAGGAATTTTTCATTTGAATATTGATAAAAATGGTAATTCTTTGGTAATGTCGGCGTTTAAAAATGGCGGTTGGGATATTTACAGAATGAGTTCTCCTTTTAAACTACCAAAGAAAACATTACAATTAACAAAATTCCGTAAAAATCAATTTAAAAAAGAAAATTTTGATTCAAATACAATTGTAAAAATAGATACAACTTCAAAAAGTTTATTTACTGTAAGTGAGTTAAAAAAACCAGAATCTCATCAGGAATATAAAGATTTTATATTTGTACCGACTATGTTAAAACGAAATTCTGCATATTCACAATCTGATTCATCAATAAATTTAGATTCATCAAAAATTATGACGAAAGTCGGAGAATATAAATCCAATAAATACAAAACAAAGTTTTCTGTGGATTTAGTAAATAATCAATTTGCGTATTCTACATTTTATGGATTTCAAGGTCAAGCAACGTTTATGTTTAGCGATGTGCTTGGTGATCATCATATCTTTATTGGGACTGATTTATATATTGATTTAAAAAACAGTGATTATTCCTTATCGTATTTCTATTTAAAAAAGAGAATGAATTTCGGTATGTCATATTTTAATCAATCGGATCAATATTATACTTATCATTATTTTCCTGAGGAGGGATATTATGACGGTGTCATTGTTCGGTATGGAAATAACGGAGGATCATTTTATACCGATTATCCCATAAATAAATTTTATCGAATTGAAGCAAATGCAACATATTTAAATGTTTCAAGAGAAATATTAGATCAGCGAGTGAATTTATATGAATCGGTTCAGACAGCTGTTAGTTCAATTGCTTTTGTGAAGGATAACACACTCTTTAGTTATACGGCTCCAATGGATGGAATGCGATATCGTGTCCAGTTAGAATATATGCCAAAATTTGGATCCGATTCACCAACTTATCAGTCAGTAACAGTTGATATTAGGAAATATTTTAAAATTAATTTTAATTATCATTTCGCTTTTAGATTCACTGGTGGCGAATCTTGGGGTGAAACCCCACAAATATTTATGTTGGGTGGTGTAAGTAATTGGCTAAATTATCGTTATAATCCTGACGCACCAATATTTGGTAGTAATACTTCAAATTTCTCTGATGATTTGGAAATGTATTACTTAACAAAATATGTAACACCTGTAAGGGGAGTAAGATTTTTTGAGAAATATGGTTCAAAATATTTTTTGATGAATTTTGAATTCCGCTTTCCGTTCATTGAATATGCAAAATTTAGATTTCCATTACCTGTGAATTTATGGCAGGTGAGAGGTGTAATATTTTGTGATGTTGGTTCAGCTTGGGATGGAAAATTTGATCCTCTGGTAAATAATAATTATTCACCATTTGGAAATGAACATAATGATCTGATTACTTCTACTGGTTATGGTCTTAGAATATTCTTGGGATATTTTTTATTACGAATTGATACCGTTTGGGAATATGATGGAACAGGATTTTCAAAACCAAGATATTTATTTTCTCTTGGTGGAGATTTTTAGAAATTTTTATAGCAACAAATGATTACAATATTTAGTATAATAAATTTATAAAAAAGGGAAGATTATGAGTAAAAATGAAATATTCCATAAATTTAAAGAGTATTTTAAAAACATTTTCAAGAAAAAAGAAAAACTAAAATTTAAATCAAAAAAAGCAAAAATTATTTATGAGATCAAATCATGGATTTATGTTTTAATTGCTGTTTATTTTATTCGTTCAGGAGTAGTTTGTGCTTATCAAATTCCAACCGGATCAATGGAAAACACAATTAAAATTGGTGATTTTATTCTTGGAAACCAATTTGCTTATGGAATAAGAACACCAGATTGGTTTGGTATTCCATTTACAAGAAAAGGGTTTTTTATTCCTCATTTAACAATACCAACATTTAATAAACCGAATACAGGCAATATTGTAATTTTTGAATATCCACTTGATCCGTGGACAAATTATGTTAAAAGATGTGTCGGTGAACCCGGAGATTCGTTAGAAGTAATTGATAAGAAAGTTTATATAAATGGTGAGAGATTTGAGGATCCTGAAAAATCAATTATAAATTATGAAAATATTTTATCAAGAAATTATTTAGAACCGAATATTTTTCCACATGGAAATGGAAATAAAGATCAGTATCATAAAATTTATATTCCCCAAAAAGGCGATACTTTAGATGTGAATGAAACAAGTATGCAAATTATTGCGTATGTTGCATTTATGGATGGTAGCAAAATAGAATATGGCTTAGGAACATTTTATTTAAACGGTAAACCAATAAAAAAATATATTGTAAAGCAGGATTATTATTTTATGATGGGTGATAATCGTGATAATAGTGCAGATAGTCGCTATTGGGGATTTGTTCCGCAAAAATATATATTAGGGACTCCTTTAGTTCGTTATCTATCTTGGGATAAAACAGTTCCTTGGAGTAAATTTTATAATAAAATTCGTTGGAGCCAGATTTTTAGACCGATAAGGTAGAAAAATTTCACGCAGAAAATTAGCAGCGAACAAAAACGAACAAGAAGAAATATATTTATTAGCAACGAACAAAAACTAACAAAAAC
>JAUVLI010000016.1 GCA_030600775.1 Fidelibacterota bacterium
AATGAATAATGCAAATGGAAGCTTAAATCACCAAATAATATTTTTATCTTCCGGATACTTTTAGAATATTTGTTTTTTTAACAAGAATCCTCAAAATAATAAATGTTAGCAAGCCAAAACAAAATGTAATTACCCAAAACACATCAAAGATTACTTTTTTATAATAAAAATAATCTTTCAAAACTTCAAGAAAGCAAAATATTATTATTATTGCAAAGAAAGTTAAATATTCTCTTTTTAATATATTTTTAAATGAAAATTGTAACTTTGCGGATTTCCATTCTTTAAATTTTGGAACAAACGGCGGAACATTATTAGCCCAATTTAAATAATGTTCTTTAAATTTATTTCGTAAGAAATCTTCTTCCATAAAAATAATTCTCTCGTAATAAATCCAAAAAATTAATGATGATATTACAACCAACCAAACCGATTGTGGATACATCATTATTCCTAACAGGACGAAATAATTCCCTAAATAAAGTGGATTCCTGACAACAGAATAAATTCCCGTAGTATTTAACATTTCTGCCTTTTGTGTTTTTTTATTTCTACCTGATGTGTTTTTAGGAGTAAATCCTATTGTAATTATTCTAATCAACAATCCAAAAAATGACACACTTAAACAAATTATTTCATAAATTTTATCAATTGTTGTATCTATAATTATTGTATGATCGTCCAAAAAAGCAATAATTAATAAAACGGAAAGATATAAAGGTAAATAACTCCTATAGCGAAATAACCATTTACCTTTTTTAATAAATTCTTCTTTTAATGTCATTTTTGATCACCTCTTATAAAAATTTTCAACTTTTACCTTACTTTATTTCTCTTCTTAATTTCACTCAAATTTCAACACTATTATACACCAACTAATCATTTGTTCCTATTATTAGATCTACTTAAAAAATATTAAAATCAATTTGAAATTCAAAATTAAATTATTATTATATATAAATGAAGAAGTTAATAAAAAAATGAGGTAAAAATGGAAAATGATTATCTATGTCCCAAATGTAAAGGACATTTAAAAGTCAAAAAAAGTATTGTCTTTGCGGCAAAAACACCTTCTGGGGAAAGAGGACTAATTTTTTTAAGCCCCAAAATCGGTGATTATCATGTAACAAAGCATCCGGAATTTAAAATTAAAGAAGGTGCACACATTAAATTTTTCTGTCCTATCTGCCACGAGAATTTGGAAGCAAAATCATTAAATGATAATCTTGCCAAAATAATTTTAAAAGATAAAAAAGGCGTTGAACACGATATTTTATTTTCAGAAATTGTTGGCGAAAAATGTACTTATATCATTTATGAAAACCGTGTGGACAGTTTTGGAAAAGATGCTGAACACTATGTAAATTTCTTTGGCGCCGGTTCGGATTTCTAAAAATATTTATAGCATTTAAAAACATAAATTAATTAAAAAAATCATTCCCCGAATTGTACCGTTTCTAATTTTACCGATTCGGTTTTAATCTTGTTTTTAACCGTATCTTTTTGATGTTTTTCCCATTCAATCTGATGAATTGATTTATGTTCGTGAAAATTTTGTTTATTAATAGAATCAATTTTAGTTTTATTTATTTTCCCTTCGGTTGTTTTTATTTGATGAAAATTTTCTTTGTCAACTTGAGAATTTTTATTTTTAACTTCATTTAATCCATCTATTTTTTTAACTGATCGTGCGCCAGATTTTTCTTCTTTACATGCAACAAACAAAAAAACCATAATCACTGGAATCAATAATATTTTTTTCATAATTTAAACTCCTACTATTATTACAAACAAAAATTATTTTAATAAAACCATCTTTTTAACTTTATAAACCGAACCAACTTTTAATACATAAACATAAACTCCACTTGGCAAGTTACTTCCATTAAATTCAACAGAATAATTTCCAGCAACTTTATAATCATTCACTAAAATAGCAACTTTTTCGCTAATCAAATTATAAATATTTAATTGAACTAAATCAGGATTTGCAATTTCATATTTAATAGTTGTGATTGGATTAAATGGGTTTGGATAATTTGAAAATAGTTTAATTCGATCCGGTACTTCATTATTATTATGAATACTTGTCACGGTAAATTTTTCTCTTAACTTATCCCATAATTCATCGCGACTTCCATCATAACCTAACGCCCACATTCCAACACCTCTTAGATTTTTTTCTATCGCCAGATCATATTTTAATCCTAAGCTTGAATCATTATCAAACCAAACTTGATAGTATTTTCCGCTACTTTGATAAGTGTACCAAGGAGTTTTGTAAATTAAAGACCACAATAAACCATAAGTTTCCGATTCAGATTGAGCACTTGAAAATGTTTTAGATCCGATATGTTCTACAACTAAAGATTCTTCCTTTTGATTTGTTGTTTCCCATTTTCTTCCGTAATATGGTATTCCAAGAATTAACTTTTCGGGATTGTTTTGTGTTACCGTCCCATATCCAGAAGATATGTTCGTTAATGAGTTGGTTACATTATAATATCCTCCTTCAAGCGGTGATATTGGTCCAGCTGTTGAGCTTCCAGACCACCAATAACCATATCCCATAATGAAAATATAATCGCAGGCAGAAGCAAGTCCGAATAAATCCCAGCTACTCCAATTTACAGCAGGACCGGCAAAGGAAATCTCTTGATCACTTCCAATGTTCGTATGAATATAATCAGTTAATTCAGACATGAATGGATTTATATTATTTGCTCTATCATCATAATACAATCCTTCAAAATCAATATTCACTCCATCAAGGTTATATGTTTCTATTGTTAATTTCACATTTGCAAAAAAATTATTTTTAACTGCGGTATTTGTAATTATCGTGTGAATATCGTCATTATCAAATTCTATAACACACATAATGACTTTTACTCCACTTGTATGAGCATCATTTATCATTGAAGTCCAAGGCCAACCTGATGGATTACTAATTGATCCGTCTGTTATAGAAACGCCAAAATCAAAGCAGGCGATATGAGACAACAGATCATATTGAAAATATTGCGGTGCAGAATCATATTCCCAATAGGGAAGATAACCAAATACCGCTGCTGATAATTCCTTTTGTTCGCTTTTCGTTTTATTCAATGGAATAATATCTTCTGCTGATTGTTTCTTGTGAAGAATTTCTACATTATTTTTGTGTGCTTCCCATTCGAGTTGATGAGCTCCTTTTCTCTCTTGCGAATAACCAAAAGTAACTGCCAAAATTAAAATTATTATTAGATTTGTTTTTTTCAACTATTTATTTCTATTTTATTTCTTGTTTTTATAATTTGAGATAGAACTCGGATTTATGCTTCTGATTCCTAATTTCTATTCACTTCTCACATTCTCAAAATTTCTCTTTTTGTTATTTTCTTTTGTGTCTTTTGTGGCTTATATTTCCCATTCAAAATTCATCATTCACGATTTATAATTTCTCTCAATCCCCAACAACCAATGTCTTTTTATACTCATGTGTTTTATCATTCACATCGGTTACTCTTACAAAAACAAGATACATACCAATCGTTGGATAATGATCGTAGTCCGTTTTTCCATCCCAAAATATCTTTAGTGTCGGTTGTGAAAAGCAATTCACTTCTTTACTATACAATTTTCGTCCTCGCAAGTCAAATATTTTTAACTCAACAAACAACATTCCAATTTCAGATTCAATTTTAATTTCCAAAGGAATTATGGCCGTTGCCGGACAGAATATTTCCGGTGTGATCGTAATTTTATTTCCATTAGAAGAATCAGCTGTAATACTATTTTTAACACCCGGGCTGAATCCGGTAGAAGACACACTTCGTTTCCAAATGTATTTATTTGATGAACTAATATTTTGATATGATTTTTCTAAACTCACCCCAGATTTAATTTCATCATATTCTCGCAAATCAACCGAATCAACACAAAACCCACTTGGATCAATTATTTTCAATAAAGTTCCATCGTTAGTCAAAGTTGGAAATTTTTCCATATATTTAATTTCAATATTGGGAAATGTATTTTGTAATATCGTATCTTTTGTTACAACTACATATTTTGAATTAAAATTTAAATTCATTTCTTCAATATTATTGTTTACCTGTAATTTCCAATATTGTGTATTCAATGTTTCATTCGGTAAATAGAATTCAATAAATTCAACTTGGTTATACAATGTGTTAGGATCAAATAAAACCTCATTCAAAAATATTTGTTCTTCTGAAAACGACTTGAAAATCAAAATGGAATCTGTGTAATTTACTTCATCGGAATTGACAACAACTTCATAATTATTCAAGCCATCTTCAAAATCCAAATTATCTGAAATTGTAATATCAATCGTATCGCCGGGATCATTTGCGAAAATTGAATCTTGAAAAATTTCGGTTCCGTCAAAAAGAATTCTCACTTCCAAATCGTTTAATTGTTTATAGCCATCATTTACAAATTGGACAATAAAATTCTTTGTCGTATCCTTAAAATAATAATATTCCTTATCATGTATGATTGCAATAGAATAAGTATTTTGTTGCAATGAATTTTCACGGCCGGGAGTTCCACCGAATTCATTTTCACAATGTCCCCAATCTCTGTCAATCGCTTCCCCTTTTCTTTCAAAAGATATTTCCGCTTTTGCTGAAATTAAATTTCCATAAGCCATTGTATCAACAACACGACCACAAAAATCTTTTAAGCGAACTTTATCATTATCAGAATTTAGATTGGGAATATCAACACTTTGAAAAACACCATCACATTGAGGATAATTATACATTACATTATTATCTTTTGAAATAACTAAATATTCATTTTTTTCAAGAAACAAGTTTTTATTTGAAATAATTGAATAACTCTGATTATCACCAATTTGCCAACCACGTAAGTTTACATTTCCATCTGAAATATTCACCAATTCTATCCATTCCGATTCGTCTGAATTTGGAGATGGCATTATCTCATTTAATATTATCGGGACTTCCGAATACTTGATTTTTAATGTTTCGTAATAATTATCACTATAATCGGTAAAGAATTTTACATCAAAAAAACCGACTTTATCATAAGTAAAATGTTGAGTTATGATCGTAGAGTCACCGGGAGCAATTGCCACATATTTCGTGATAGAAAATGCTTTTTCATCACTTGAATATATTGAGTCGGCATTTTCATCAATGAAAAATTGTAAAGTAATTCTGTTAATGTTCTCCTGTCCAATATTTTTTGCTACACAAGAAAATGAAATCGTTTCATTTATTTCTACAGAATCCTCAATTGAAATCGCATACAAAAGCACCTCATTATCTTTAGCAAAAGATAGATTGGTTTTTCCCGGACTTCCGGGTTGAACTGCCTTCCAATTTGATTCCTCATTACTGCTCAATTGAGGATTTATCAATTCTGCTGAATAGTCACTTGGAATATTCCAATCTGAAGTATAAATAACTTTATCAATATAATTATCGTAAAAATCAGTTAGTAATATTCGGTCATTAGTATTATTTAATGATCGCCAATTATTCATAACACAGACATTTTTTAAATCAGGAAATGATTCGGTTAATTCTACCGATTCTGTGAAAACAAAAAATGAATCTTTTTCTACAATAACTTCATTCTCAATCGTGACAGTTCCAGTCAAATCTGAAAATCGTAAATTCAAAAAATTAATTGGTTTTTCACTCTGTGATAATATTTCAAAATATTCTGCTGCGTGTACATCACCGGGAGCTCGTAAAAATTCCGTAATAATAAAATCGTTCGAATCAAGAGGAACATTAATAATTTCAGAATCAATATTGTTTGTTATATCTTCATCTTCCGAATAATCCAATTCAACGATTACACGATTTGCCCCTTTGAAATATGGCGGAATATTCAATGAAATATTTAAACTGTCAATTGATTGAATTGCTTCTGATACTGTTGTGGAATAAATTGTTTCCCTCGCCATTTTTAAATTCAAATCTGTATCTATACAATAGTTTATATCAAATGGCGAATTTGCATTTTGTGAATAATTTTGAACGGTAACATCAAAATTTATCAAATCGTTTGAATAATTATAATCACTAATCGTGATTATAAGATCATGTTCAACCAACTGACTGTAATTCTCAAAACCCGGACTTCCGGGTTGAACTGCTTTCCAATTTGATTTGTCGTTATTATTTAATTTTGGACTTATCAATTCAGCTGAATAGTCGCTTGGAATATTCCAATCTGAAGTATAAGCAATTTTATCAATATAATTATCGTAAAAATCTGTAAGCAAAATTTGATCTGATGTGTTATTTAGCGATCGCCAATTATTCATAACGCAGACATTTTCTAAATCAGGAAATGATTCGGTTAATTCCACCGATTCTGTGAAAACAAAAAATGAATCTTTTTCTACAATAACTTCATTTTCTATTGTAACAGTATCAGTCAAATCTGAAAATCGTAAATTCAAAAAATTAATTGGTTTTTCACTCTGTGATAATATTTCAAAATATTCTGCAGAATGAATATCTCCTGGAGCATAAACAAATTCTGTAATAACAAAATCGTTCGAATCAAGCGGAACATTAATAATTTCAAAATCAATATCGTTTGTTGTATCTTCATCTTCTGAATAATCCAATTCAACAATTACACGATTTGCCCCTTTGAAATATGGTGGAATATTTAATGAAATATTTAAACTGTCAATTGGTTGAATTGCTTCTGATACTGTTGTGGAATAAATTGTTTCCCCCGCCATTTTTAAATTCAAATCTGTATCAATGCAATAGTTTATATCAAATGGCGAATTTGCATTTTGTGAATAATTTTGAACGATAACATCAAAATTTATCAAATCGTTAGAATAATTATAATCACTAATCGTGACTATAAGATCATTTTCAGCCAGCTGATTATTGTTTTTTAAACCCGGACTTCCTGTATCTGTTTTCGCCCAAGATAATGACTCGTTTGAAGGCAACAATTCACTGAGTCGTTCAAAAGCAATGTCATCGCCAGTATCCCATAATGATTTATAATCCACCATATCAATAACTAAATCGTTCGAATTGCGAATTTCTATCAAATCTTCACTATTATTTTGACTCGGCAAATTACTTAATTGAAGCCAATTTCCCGGCTTCGAATATAATTGCCACAAAGAACTATCTTTCACTGCAACAAAATATTCGTGGGATCGTAGAATGTTATTTTCATTTGTTATCACAGCAGAACTTATATTGTCTGCAATTTTAATATCTTTAAGATTTGCCGGATAAGTAGTATTGCTATAAATTTCCAAATATTCTGCTGCATAAGTTTTCACCGGTATCGGATAAAATTCATTAATTAACAGATCTTTCTCATTCAATGGAACAGAAACATTTTTAAAAGTAGAATCAGAAATGTTGTGAGTTGAATTTTTCACCTTAGCGAATATTTGATTCGATCCTAACAGATCATAAGACAACGAAAAATTAAATGTAGTGGTATCCTCGGAATGTAGCGTATCATTTATCAATTCTGAATATTTAAATTCGTCAGTTGTATAAATAGAATCAAAATTAAAATCATTCCAAACTTGCAGATCAATACTGCCAATATCATTCAATCCGATATTTATAATTTCCCCCGTTCCGATTATTTCATTGTCAAAAAAGTAACAAGAATCAATTATAACTTTCAATTCATACTCGTCGGGAGAAACGCTATTTTTAAATCCTGGCGTTCCATTTATATTCAATGAACTTTTCCAAATATTTTTATCGTATTTTATTCGTTCATCACTGTGCCCAGGATCTGGTAATGGTTTTTTCACGGTATGTGAATCAACAATTGCATAACTTTTTGATAGGAACAATACAGTTTCTGGCGAAGAATTATTCAAACCGTAACTACCAAATCCACTCCCATTTACAGTAAATTGTGAAACAGAATCGGGGATTAAATCACCGTAATAACCGTCATAACCTGGATCTAAAATAATTCCAAAGTGTCCAGGTTTTAAAGTGCTATCAGGAAAGATAATAATTGACAAGGTATCTACATCATCAGAAAAATAATAATCCGTAAGTTTTATCGTAGAATCGCTGTTATTATAGACCTCAATGAATTCATCCGTATATTCGCTACCGTTAGGATCTATCATTAATTCAGATAATTTTATTTGACCAAAAATAATATTTGTTGAAATAAAAATAATTAGTATTAAATTTCTAAATCGTTTCACTTTTTAGCTCCAAGCAAGAATATTATACCAGAAAACAGAAAAATGAAATTTGGTAACCACACGGAAAGGAATGGAGATAACTGTCCTGCGATACCAAGCAATTTTCCAAACATTAATATCCCATAATAAATAAAAATTACCATCAAACTAATAGCAATTCCTGTACTAGAACCACCGGAACGAGTTTGGAAAGTTACTATTGAAATTCCAAATAAAATGACGATGAATGAGGTAAAATTCAAAGCGGTTTTAAAATAAAGATTCACTTTCCATTTAGTAGAATCAATTCCCAAATTCTGCAATTTTTCAACAAATGATCGTAATTGAAAGAATGTCATATTTTTCGGATCAATGTTTTTTTGTAATAGATCATTCGGTTTAATCCCAAGTTTTATTTTTAAGGAATCACTAAATGTAAATTTTTCTTCTGAATTTTCGAATTTTCTTATTTGAACTTCTGTTAATATCCACTTTTGATTTTGCCAATAAATATTTTTCGCATCATATCTTTCTCTTAATATTCCATTCTTAATTTTTTGTATCGTAACATAATTACCATGTTTGCGATTAATGTTAAATGAACGAATATTTAAAATAGAACCATTTTCAAGTTGGAGATAAATATTGCGTTGAATTTCATCTTTCTTTTTATGAAACTTACGAGTCATATATTCATCTTTGAATTCAGACAATTTTTGATGTGAAGGGACAACGATCCTATCTTCAAATTCAAAAGCACAAATGCTTGTTAATAGCCCAACAATCAATAATGGCACTGCTATACGATACAAGCTAATACCTGAAGATTTCATTGCAACAAATTCATTAAATTTTATCAATTTTCCTAAACTAAAAACAACTGCAATAAGAGCCGACATTGGAATTGAAATGTGTATAAACCACGGGATGGTGTAAAAATAATAATACAATACTTGGAAGAATGACAAGTTATAATCTAAAAAATTGTCAATTTTCTCTACTAAGTCAACCAAAAAAAATATACTTAAAAATACTATTACAGCGCCAAAGAAATAAACAAAATATCTTTTTAATAAATATCTATCCAAAATATTCATAATTAATATTTTTTCCTAATTGAAACTTTTCCTTTTTTATCAATTTTTCTACGGAATTTATTTTCACTTATGGTAACTAATCCAATGTTTTTATCCGTAGCTTTGTTAATAGTAAATTCATATTTTCCCAAATTTATTTTTTCATCTTTAATTGGAAACCTTTGAATTCTATCAATAATGTATCCACCAATTGTCTCATAATCGCCATCAGGTATGTGGATATTATATTCCTTTATTAAATCGTCAATTTCAGTTCTTCCATTCATCAATAGATTACCATTCGTCATTTTCTTTACTCCAAGAAAATTTGAGGTATCATATTCATCTTCAAAATCACCGAATATCTCTTCAACCAAATCTTCCATTGTTATTATTCCAGATGTACCACCATATTCATTAACGATTAAAGCAATACTAATGTTTTCGCGTTGGAAATCCTTTAACATTTCGTAAATTGATTGTGTATCAGGATAAATATTTATTTCACGGACAGCATCTTTCAGAGAATTTGGTAAGTTTAACAAATCTTGCAAAACGACAAAACCAATAATATCATCAATATCTTCTCTATAAATTAGGATCTTTGAAAAACCAGATTCTATAAATAGTTTTTTTGCTTTATTAATTGGATCTGATTCTTGTAATGCCACGATATCTGTTCTCGGAGTATCAATTTCACCAGCTGTTTTATCAGAAAAATCAATCACATTGTTAATATATTCTTTTTCCATTCTGTTTATCACACCGGAAATATGACCATGTTGAACATTTTTATTAAATTCTTCTCTTGTCAATGCAATATCAAATACCGATTGTTCACTTTTAAATAATTTCGAAAAAGTATTTATAACTTTCTGTATCAAATAAGTTATCGGTAACAAAATAATTTCTAATATTCGCAATGTCAAACTATAAAAAATAATGGCACCATTTGGTTTTTCACGGATCAATGTCTTGGGAATAATTTCACCAAATATCAAAATCGTTAATGATATCAATATAATTATTTGCCATGAACTAAAAATATTATATTGTAAAAAAATGACCGTTGCAAAAGAAGTAGTCAAAATATTTGCTATTGTGTTTCCAACTAAAATTGCCGTAAGATGCTTTTCTCTATTCTCAAGAAATTTAATACTTAATGTAGAACCACGAACACCTTTAGATTGCCATATTTGTAATTGTATAGGATTTGCCAAAATGAATGCAATTTCCGAACCACTAAAATAAGCCGACAAAAGGAGACCTACACTTGCTAAAATTATTTCTACTGTCATATCTTTTATTCTAATCCAATTTAACTTATGAACATTTCATTATTTTGTATTAATTTAATTAAAAATATTGAATTATGAAAATGTTAAATATTTTATATAAATTATTATGTCTAAATAGTTCTTTGAAATTTATTAATTGTTTTGTAAACTTTAACTGTAATAAGTTAGAAATAATATAGACCGAATTGCAAATATGGAAAAAGTTGTTAAAAAAATAAAAATGAAAGATGAAAAGTCCGATTTTTTATATTGGCAATCACAACCTTATGAGAAACGAATTGAAGCATTGGAAACGATTAGAAAAGAGTATATAAGTTAGAAATATGATAATCAACAAAGATTTCAAAGAATTTAAAAATAAATTAAATGGGATAATACCAAAAAACAGTAAAACGAAGCTAAATTATTTCACATTATTAAATAAATCGATTGGTTTACTTACTTATAATTTGTCGATGATGAATATTGAAAAATATAAACTCGAAATTTTGATCAATGTCTCTCGGCATTCTGCCGAAACTTTCAATTTTTTCAAAGCCGAAGAATTGATTGAAGCTGGAAGGCAAACTGCAAAAAAAAGTATCAATGTTTATAAAACTAAACTTCTATGATACAGCCAGAGAATAAAATAGCAGTAATTAGAGACAAAATAGAGAATATATACAAGTATCTTCATCGGCATAAAGAATATTTAAACAGGCTAAATGTTTTTCCTGTCCCTGATGGTGATACCGGCTTTAATATGACCCTTACCATACAAGGTGCTTTGGCAAATATGAAAGATTATAAAAAAGAATCCATTTCAACAGGTGAGTATTTAAAGAATTTTGCCGAACAAATGCTTATGAACAGCAGGGGATGTTCGGGGGTAATTTTATCTCTTTATTGTCAGGGCATTTCACAAGTAATTGTCAATAATGACTTTTCTAAGAAAAATATATTTAAAGCTCTTAAAAACGGATATAAAAATGCTTACGAAGGCACTGAAAATCCAAAAGAAGGAACTATGCTTACTTTAATGCGTGAATTTAATGAAAAATATGGTGAGCTCATGAATGATAATGATGACCCTATTATAATCATTAAAAAATGTATTCCGTATTTAAAAGAAGTCCTTAAAAAAACTCCTGATATGTTACCGGTTTTAAAACAAGCCGGTGTTGTAGATTCCGGCGGCGCAGGTTTTCTTATTATTCTTCAGGGAATTAACAAAGAGTTAAGACTAAACGAATTGGGCATTAACAGCTTACCTGTTTCAATTATCCTTAATATAAACAGAACCACAAAAATGTACCTTAATGGCAAATTATCAAATATTAATAAAAGTTCCATTGCTGCCTTGCTTACACATCTGGGTATTGAAAAGTTGTATAATGTAAGATTGCATAATATAATGGAAGATGTTAAGCATTTAATTAACAATCTGCAAAGTAACGGGAGCAAACTTTTAAATAAAAAAGTAATTATTGATGATTTGGAAAACATGGAAAATTCATGGAATCCAAAAATTAAACAAAGATATTGTACAGAGTTTATTTTAGAAACAAACCAAATATCATCGAAAGAACAACTAAAAGAAATTATAGGTAAATACGGAGATAGCTTGATAATACTTAACAGTGGGGATAAATATAAAGTCCATATACATACAAATAAACCGGAATCCGTCTTTAAAAATGTTTCAAATTACGGCGAACTTGTATTTACCAAAGTAGATGATATGAAAAAACAACACAGAAATTTTATTAGTACCAATACTATTGATTACGAAAGAGAAAAAAGTATTTTTTGTATTGTCTCGGGTGAAGGATTTGGTAAAATTCTTAAAGAACTTGGAGCCGATGATATATTATGTTATGGTAAAAATAAGCCTTCGGTAAAACAACTTGTTAAAGAGTTGAACAAATTAAGAACCAAAAATATAATTGTTGCCGCCGATGATAAAGATATTTTAATGGGGCTCAAATATGCTGCCTCACTTAGTAAATCAAATGTTAATATTGTTGAATCTAATAATGTTATATCTCTTATAAGTATGATGATGAGTATTCCAAAAGAATTAGATATTACCACTATTTTTGATTCAATAATGAACAGTCTTAATGATATCCGTTTTTGCGGAATAGCCAAGGCTGTCAGAAATACTACAACGAAAGATGGTAAAAAAGTAAACAAAAATGATTTCTTCGCAATTTATAATGATAAAATTATTCTTTCAGATAAAAATATAGAACAACTTATAAATAATACAATGAAAGAGCTGCTAAAAGAAGAAAGTCTGATAACAATATATAAAGGTGTTCCTGCCAAAAAACAAAAAAGCATTATTCCAAAATTGAAAATTTCTTTTCCTAGACTTGATTTTGAGGAATACTATGGCGGTCAATATCAATATCATTATTATATAACATTTGAGTAAACTTTAAAAAGACGGGTGAAAAAATGGGAAAAAAAATATTAATTATCACAGCCGATAATCTTGGCCTTTCAAAAGAACAAATAGATTATCCCGACATCGAAATTTTAAAATTTCCTGTTATAGTAAACGATAAAGAATATCGTGGCAGTAACGATTATACAGCACAATGGCTGATTGAAAAATATCTGAAAGAAAATATTGTTGCAAAAACATCTTCAATTGTAAAAGGAGAACTCATTGAAATTATAGAAGATAATAAAGATAAATACGACCTTATAATTCATGTCGTTATGAGTAGTGTATTGTCAACAGCAACATTTGCCATTGCGAAAAGCGTAAAGAAAATGTATGAAAACACTATTCCAATTATAAATATCGATAGCCGGCAAGTAATGGCAGGTGTTGGAAATGTACTTCTCGGTGTAATTGATATAATAAAAAAGAATAACAATGCAGATGACATTGTTAAATTATCACAGGAAGTTGTTCAAAATACATTTAACTATCTTGTTATGGCCGACCTGAATTATCTTTATAAAGGAGGCAGGATCGGAAAAGCAAAAGCTCTGATGGGTTCTGTTTTACGAATTACTCCAATTCTCGGACTAATGGGAGATGATGAAGACGGACAAGTCGTTCCGCTTGGAAAAGGAAGAACATTCAAACAAGTAAACTCAAAAATTATTGATTTAATTAAAGCTAAAATAGCTGAAAAATCGGCAACCGTTATTAAAAGATTAAATATAGTGGGATTTGAAGACAATAAAGACGCTTTTTCTGATTTAGAAGAGAAATTAAGGTCATTACCTTGCGATGATTTTATTATTGGGAAAGCGGATTTGCCGGAAGCTGTTTACTGCGGGCCAAAATCATATACTATTGCTATAACTATTTAAAAACAAAAACCATGAATACTTATTTAATTTATCTAATATGTTTATTTTCAGGATATCTAACAGGTTCAATTTTGTTTGCTTATATTATTACAAAACTGGTAAAAGGTGAAGATATCCGGGATTTAGGCAATAATAACCCCGGGGCAGCCAATACTTTTAAAAGTACAGGCAAATTTTGGGGTATCTTAACCGGACTACTGGATAGCTCTAAAGCATTAATACCAATGCTTCTTGCAAATTATTTTTTTGATTTATCAACAATTTCTCTGGGGCTAATCGGAGCAGGAGCTATAATAGGGCACGGTTATCCTCTTTTCTTTAATTTTAAAGGAGGACGTGCTGCCGGAACATTAATGGGAATATATCTATTTTTTATCCCTTACGAACTGCTTGCTTCTTTCATTATTATTCCTTTGATAGTTTTTTCTCTGATTAAAAAAGACTGGGGTTTTTGGTCACCATTCGGAATAATCACTTTAAGTGCTGTTACTTGTTTGTTTTTTAATCACCCGGCAGATGTGAAAATTATTGTTTGGGCAACAGGCATTATCGGATTATATTTTAACAGAGATTTTCTTCCGATAAAAGTAAAAGCATTATTGCAAAAAAATGATAACAAATAAATTTAAATTATTAATTTATGAAAACGACAGCAATAACATGCGTATTTAATGAAGAAAAGACAATTAGAAATGTTATTGAGTCTGTCTCTGAATCTCTCATTGTCGATGAAATAATCATTGTAAATGATGGCTCTACAGATAATACGAAAAAAATAATTGAAGAACTGAAAAAAAACATTGAAATAACAGACATTCATTTAAAAAAAAATAAAGGGAAAGGTTATGCAATGGCTGTTGGTGTAGAGAATGCAACAAATGAAATCATTGTATTTATTGATGCAGATCAAACAAAAATTATTAGCGGATACATTGACCAAATGATAAACCCCCTGTTAAAAAAACAATGTGACATGGTATTAGGCTATTCTACAGTCAATATTTTAAGTAAAGATGTAACCCCTTAAAAATATTAACAGGAGAAAGATCTATGTATAAAAAAGATATTACGCCTATTCTTGGCAAAATGAAAGAATCAAGATTTGGGGTAGAAACCTTATTGTATTCCTATTTTATCTCAATTGGTAAAACCATAGAATTCATTAAATTAAGGGGATTATATCAAAAAAAGGACTTATATTTGTCCTAAAATATAGTCTCTATGATAATAAATTCAAATTTTTTAATGCCACATTTAAAAATAAAAAAGCAATTGGTAAATTCAAAGATTTAGCTGATTTGGAAAACTTGAAATAAGAATTTTTATAAAAACTTCGAAAGTTGACAAATAAAAAAACGGACATGAAAAATCATGCCCGTTTTTTCTTTCTATTATTCTAATAGATTATTTCATGTAAGTCATTTTTACTGTTATTGTAGTCCCTTCAAGATATACATTTGCTCCCAAAAGTGGCTCATTTGTTTTTTCATCTGTGATTGTTCCTGTTATTTTACCTGAAGTGCCGGCAAACAAAAAACTTGACATAATCACAATTATTAAGAAAAAATAACCTATTCTTTTCATCCCATTTCCTCCGGAATTATATTTAAACATTTAAAAAGTTGCATCATTTATCCTTTTAAGTTAATAATAAAGTAACATTTTTCTCTTTAACTTGCAAGTATTAATTTATTTTATTATTTGACACATAAAGAAATATTATCAAAATAAAGCGTGTTGCGAATAGTGAATTTTACTCCCTTGACCTACCAATATTTTTTGACTTCCGAAGTTTTTATCTAGACAAAGGAGCATGCCACCTTGCTTTACATTAATTTAAACTGATTGCGTGATAATCTTTCTTATGAATCTATCATAACTAAACTTTTCCCAAATCATTAATATAAAATTCTTGAAAATCAACTCGACCGGAAAGTTCAATATATTTAATTTTGTTTAAAATATTTTTAAATTTTTCAATATTATCATTATTGAGTAAAACCATTTTACTGCCAAAAAGTGCCGCATCACCAATATATTTAATTTTATCAAGAGACAAATTCGGAACTAATCCCAATGATAGAACAGCTTCAGGACGAATATAATTACCAAATGCTCCCGCAATAAAAACCTGTTCAATTTCATTATAATTAATTTTGATATTTTCACATAAAACCCGCCAAGCAGCAACGATAGCGCTTTTTGCTAATTGAAATTGCCTGATGTCTTTTTGTGTTAAAACTATCTCGTTATTTTCCTCATCAGAATTCTGTAGAACAAAATATATCACGCCATTTTCATCTGTTTTAATTCTATTTGTAAAAACATCTTTGTTGTGTATATTTTCGATATTTTTCGGTTTTAGTAACTTTCCCCGTGAATCAATAACTCCCTTTTGCACTAAAAAATCAATTATATGGAACAATCCACTTCCACATATACCAATTGGTTTCTCATTTCCAACAGTTAAATACTCTATGTCATTATTTATACAAATTATATCAGTAATTGCTCCAGATTCTGCCCTCATTCCATTCTTGATCATAGCTCCTTCTAAGGCAGGTCCCGCAGGTGAAGATGCAGTCATATATTTCCCATCTTTATGGATCACCAATTCACAATTTGTCCCAATATCAATTAATAAATAATTTTCCTTTTTGTTAATTGATTCCGTTACAAGTAGATCTCCGGTAATGTCACCGCCAACAAATCCACCTAAATTTGGTAACATAAATACTTCGGCAAATGGATTCACTTTTAAATTAAGTTGATTTGCAGATAACAATGGTAAATTTTTCACAACGGAAGTGTATGGAACCACAGAAACAGAATATGGATCTATACCCAATAATAAATGGTTCATCACCGTGTTACCTGCCATTACAGCACTAAAAATTGATAACGGAGAAATATTATTTCCTTTACAAATTTCCAATATTAGTTCATTTATTTTACCAATGGCCATTTCTTGTAACTGATTCAGATTTTCTTTACTTTTTGAACCATGATCTATTCTTGAAATAAGATCATAACCAAAATCGGATTGCGGATTTTCAGCTGTAATTGTTCCTATTGTTTCGCTTGAAATTAAATTAACTACACTACATGTCAAAGTCGTAGTCCCAACATCTACGGCCAATCCAAAAAGATCTTTAGAAGTATCACCAACTTCAATATCTAAAATTTCATTATTGGAAACTGTAACAGTGACTTGATAATTCTGTTTTCTCAAAACTACCGGAAGCTTTTGTAAATATTGCAAAGTGGATCTATAAGTTTTGCCTGTTAAATTATAAAGAGTTGTTCCAACAATATCCGCATCACTTTTTAAATTCCCTAAATGTGAAGGGATAAGTTTTAAAAATAACTTTTTAACTATCGGTTTAATTTGTTGTTTGTGTTCATATTTGGAGAGCAATGTATCAATTGCATTTTTTTTTGATGTAGATGGTATAAAAATTTCACAATCATTTTTCAATTCTGTTTGACAAGCTAATCTATAACCGGATTTTATTTCATCACTATTGAATAATCTTTTTTCATCTGAAGTAGATTCGGGAATACCACTCTCAAACTTGACTTTACATTTACCGCAAACTCCAGTTCCTCCACAAGGAAAAGAAATGTTGATCTTATTTTTGCGTAAAAGATTTGCAAGACTTATCGTAGAATTTTTATCTTCTAAATTCTCTTTTAGTAATATATTATCCGGTAAAATCTTTATTGATATAGTTTTTTTATTCAATGAAATTCCTTTAAATTTATTTCAACCTTAAAAAATACAACATTAATTTAAAAACAAAAAGAAATAAGTTTGAGTATTTGGTTTTTGGAGCTAGGATTTGCTTGCTTGCTGCTTCGTTTGGTAATCGGTTATATTTTCTGCTTTACAACAAACACCTATCTATTCTTACAGTCACAACTTCACACAGCCATATCGTTTTCTTCCTTGGTATAACAAAAATAAATGATTTATTTCTTGCTTTTAGTTAATATTTTCAATATACTCACATGAGATTGTAGGTTAAATTAATAAAGAGGTGGGAAAATGGAAAAAATTAAAATTATTATTTTTTTTGTGATCTTATTCTATTTTACATCATTCACCTATGGAATCACTTATGGATTATTCAAAACCATTAATACAGATACATCTTACACCACTTCAATTTGTTTTAGTCCAGATGATAAATTTATTGTTTCCGGCGGTGAAGATAATACAGTTAAAAAGTGGTCTGTTCAAACAGGACAACTTGTTTCAACTTTTGAAGGTTATGAAAAATCGGTTACTTCTGTCGATTATAGCAGTGATAGCTCTATGATCGCTTCTGGAAGTAATGACAATACAATCAAAATTTGGAATGCCGATAATGGAGAACTGATATATACTTTTAGTGATCATTCCTATCCGGTAACATCAATTGATTTTAGTTCGGATAGCGAATTCCTTGTTTCCGGCAGTGAAGATAAAACAGTTAAAATTTGGAATTTAGATTCAGGTAAACTTGTTAAAACGCTAAACAAACATGATTCAAATGTCTGTTCTGTGAAGTACAGCGACAATATGGAATTCATTTTATCAGCAGGTAGTTGGGGAAGAAGTATTTATTTATGGGATGCGAACAATTATGAATTCATTAAGGAATTTAACGATCATACCGATTGGATAAGTTCAATTGATTTCCATAATAATAATGAAACATTTGCATCTGCAAGTTTAGATAATACAATTATAATTTGGAATATTAAATATGGATCCAAAATGCAAAGTCTTGAAGGACACACATCTACAATTAGTTCCATAGATTTTGATTCTAATAGCGATAAACTTGTATCCGGCAGTTGGGATAAAAGTATAAAAATATGGGATTCTAAAACAGGTGAATTGTTAACGACTATTAATGCTCATACGGATAATGTTTTGGATGTTTGTTTCAACAATAATGGCGAATATTTAGCTTCTTGTAGCAAAGACAATACTATTAAAATTTGGAAAAGCTCACATGTAACAGAAAATATCCATGAATATGTGATAGAAAAAATGAAAACATGGCAAAAAAAGGGAGAGTTTGAAAAAATTTCCGATTACAAAAAAAGAATGGAAAAAAGAAATGATAAAGTTGTAGAATTAACTTATGAGGCATTAAATAATTTAAAAAATGAATATCTATCAACAATCACTTGGAGTGTCAAAATAATTGGCGATTATGATGCAGAACAAGAAACCTTTGAAATAGAAATTCCAATTGCCGGAGTTGTTGCTTTAAAAGTTCCAATTGATGATGCAGAATTATTCAAAAATAATGAAGCAAATTTACAAATTATTCATCCGGATTTAAAATTCAAAAACAGTCACTGGGAATTGGCTACTGCTGAAATTTATCTCTTGCCAAACGATAAAAGTTATTTATACAATAGCAAAGAAATGGTAAATTATGATCCTGTAAATGAATTAAACTTAGATTTTGATGAAATTGAATTTGAAAAGTATAATGAAGTAAATATAACTTCAAAAGATATTGAGGATTCTTATAATATTAATATTAATATTCCAGAAACGGATACAGTTAATGCAGATGCAATTGCTGTAATAATTGGCAATTCCAATTACACAAAAACCAAAAATGTTGATTATGCGATCAATGATGCAATGTCAATAAAAGAATATTTTATAAAATCATTTGGTATAAAAGAGGGAAATATATTTTTATTAAAAAATGCAACTAAAGGTGACATGGAACAATATTTCGGCATGAAGGGGAATTATAAAGGGAAACTTTTTAATTCTATTAAACCAAACAAATCTGATGTTTTTATTTTCTATTCCGGACATGGTGCTCCAGGATTAAAAGATCATAAGGGATATTTTGTGCCGGTTGAATGCGACCCTAATTATGTAGAATTGGGCGGATATTCGTTAGATGTGTTTTATGAAAACCTTGCACAAATACCATCGAAATCAACTACAATTTTATTAGATGCATGCTTCAGTGGCGCAGATATTTTTAACGACATCTCACCAATAACCATAAAAGTTGACAATCCAATAATAAATCTCAATAACAATGTTGTGTTGACCAGTTCAAAAGATGATCAAGTTTCCAGTTGGTATAATGGGAAAAAACACGGTATGTTCACTTATTTTTTATTAAAAGCAATACATAATAAAAACGCAGATATAAATAATGATAATCAAGTTACTTATGAAGAAATTTATGAATATATTTCTAATAATAGTGAGGGAATTCCATACTATACAAGAAGAATTCATGGTATAGAACAAACTCCAACGATTTTTGGGAAAAACAAAGAAAACGTTGCAATTCAGTACTAATCTTAAACGTACAATATAATCCAAGCGAACTTAGGAGAAAACTTTATGAAAAAAGCATTAATAATATTGATGTTTGTAATTTTGACATCTTGTGCAACACAAAACAATTCTATATCAAAAACAGAAATTATAAATCAAAATCCACAATCCAACTTAATTGATCTTGGAGACAATTGGTGTCAAATTACTACAAAAGTAGCTATCGAAAATATTTCTCCTCAAGAAGCAAAAAAGCTATCATTACAAAAAGCTTATCGCCAAGCTACTGAATACTTTTCGGGAATTGAAATAAAAAGTCAATCAACATATCTACAATCTCACAACTCAGATAAATTAGTAGTTGATAATTTTTCTCAACTGATAAATCAAGCATCCAATGGAATTGTTTTAGAAAAAAACATTATTAAAGAATCCATTGAAAAAACAGGGAATTTGCTTTATAAAAATATTACAGTAAAAATAAAAATCGGACAACAAAAAGGGAAATCCGACCCAACTTTTACTATTGATGCAAATTTAAATAAAGATTATTTTAAAGAGAAGGATGATTTGGAATTACAAGTTACTTCTTCAAAAGATTGTTATCTGACAATTTTTAATATCATGTCAGATGGAAATGTTGCCACTATTTTTCCAAACAAATATAGAGAAAATAATTTCCTCAAGGCAAATCAAAAATTCAACCTCCCTAATGCAAATGAAAAAGAATTCGGCTTAAAATTTGAGTTAAATCTGCTGCCCAACAAACAAGAAGACACAGAAATAATAAAAATAATCGCCACAAAATATCCAATTAATTTTAAAGTCAATAGTAATTTTCAAAATGCTTATGAAGATCTCTTGCATAAATTAATATCAATTCCAAAAGGTGATATGGAAGAAATAGATCTGCAATATTTTATTTACAAAAAAAATTAATCTGTTATGGAAATGCTACTTTTTATTATTGGAATAGTAATTATCTATTTTATCTATCAAAAAGGTCAGTTTACATTTTTTACAAAAATTATTTTTCGTGGGAATGATAAGGAAAAAATTATTGCCTTGACATTTGATGACGGACCTCAACCGCCCTATACCGAAAATATTTTAAAAGTATTAAACAAAAATAAAATATTAGCAACATTTTTTCTGTTAGGAGAAAATATTAAAAAACATCCCGAATCAGTTAAAAAGATCATTTCCGGAAATCACGAAATTGGTAATCACTCATATTCACATAAAAAAATGCTATTTAAATCACCGGATTTTATTCAAAAAGAAATTCAAAAGACAGATGAGATATTAAAAACTTACAAAATAGAAACAAAAATATTTCGTCCACCTTTTGGAGTTGGGCTTCTTATACTTCCATTTATTGTAAAACTATTTGAAAAAAATATTATTATATGGAGTATAAACTCAAAAGATTATTTAGGACTTTCTGCCGAAAAAATAAGTGAAAGAATATTGAGAAAAATCCAACCCGGAAGTATTATTTTGATGCATGATGGCAGTGGTGTAGATAGTGGAAACAGGTCAAATACCGTTGAAACTTTGAAAATTATTATTCCTCAATTGAAGAAAATGGGATACAAATTTAGTACAATCAGCAATCTTCCATTGAAATAAAATGGGAGTGTTCTCTCGCAAAAACGCAAAGACGATTTATAATAAGAGTGTTTCTTACCCACCTAACAAACAAAAACATACTATTTATTAAAATTAACAAATTATGATATATTCTTATAAGTTGCTGTATTTTAAGCAAAGAATGATAATATTTCCTTAACTTATTATCAATAATTTTACTATCTTTGGCTATGATCTTAAACCGAAATAATAATTGAATTTTCTAAAAAAGGATTAAAAATAAATATGCGACTAAACAAATTTTTATCGAGATGTGGTGTTGATTCAAGAAGAAAATGTGACGAGATAATTTTCCAAAAAAGAGTTACTGTCAATGGGAAAATAGTTGATAGTCCTGCCATTGATATTGACACTCGTAATGACAATGTGTTAGTTGATCTTGAAACAATTACATTAAAAAAGAAATTTACCTATATCAAATTAAACAAACCTGAAGGTTATATCTCTACAACCGGAGATCCTCATGCAAAACGAATTGTAATGGAGTTACTTCCAAATGTTTTGGATGTTGTGCCGGTGGGAAGATTGGATAAAAATACTACCGGTATTTTGCTATTCACTGATGATGGAGATTTACACTATCGCTTAACTCATCCAAAATTTAAATTAGAAAGAATTTATGATGTAAAAATTTCCAGACCACCGGTTGGTTTTCCAGAAAATGAATTATTAAATGGTATAAAAATAGATAAAAATGTTACAGTAAAAGGAAAAGCAATTACATTAAATGATAAACGCACACATTACCAGATAATTCTCAAAGAGGGAAAAAAGAGAGAAATAAAACGAATATTTAGAAAATATAATACAAAAGTGATAAAACTACATAGAACTGTTTTTGCGGGTATCACAGCGGATGATCTCTCTTTTGGTAAATGGAAAAAACTGACGACCGAAGAAATTAATTATTTAAAGAAGATCACTTCGTGATTTTAATTGAAAAATATCATATTTTAAACTTTCGAAGTTTTCGCTCTTATGAATTCAAAAATTTGTTTTTTTATATTCCAAGATAAAATGAATTATAAATTGTTTTGCGTATAATGTATATTGCTTTTCAAATTCCCAATTCCTAATTCCTAATTCCCAATTCCTAATTCCTAATTCCTAATTCCTAATTAATCAAACCTACTTAATCAAATATTCATTTTCATCGCCGGTAAATGTAGGATTCTGTTCTCGTGAATGCAACTTGCCGGACATAAAAAGAACTTCCTTTTCTAAATAATTAAATAGTTCTTTATTTGTCACATTTTTACCAAATTTATTTATTCCTCTCAGAAAATAATATGTAAATAAACTATGTTTTTCTTCAGGATACCAAGTTGATAATTGATCCCCTTTCGCTGATGAATAAATTGTTGTATTTGTTTTTGCTATGACCGGATTGTCAATTTTTATGAATATTGGCGAAACATTTTTTAAAGTATTTTCACCACTGAAACAGGCATCAATCACCACTGTCAATTTTCTGTAATCAATCTTATTCAAATTGTGATAAAGCAAATCTATTGAATATCCATTTAATTCTACAGTTGATGGATTACAATCAACAGGAACAAAATATCCTTTTTTAGAATTTACATCCGGTGCTCCGTGGCCGGAATAATATACAAAAACATCACTTTCATTTTTTCTAACTTTATAATATAATTTCCCTTTATAGTTATTTTCTTTTCCAAAAATTCCGATAAAATCACCTTGAGTTGCATCAGGAACAAATATTATATTTTGTTCCAAATAACCAAATGTATTCATTAAATATTTTTTCATATATTTCGCATCATTTATCGCATATTTAACATCATTTATTTTTTTATAATTTTTATTTCCAATAACTACCGCCACTGCATTTTTATTTTTTATCGAATTCTTTGGCATATTTTTAAGTAAATAATATCTGTCTTTCTGCTTTTTCTCTGGAATATTTGATACAACTTCTGATTCTATCTCGACTTTATCAAAACTATAATTATAAGGCTTAAATTCAAAATTCATATCTGCAAGCGGATTATAATCTTCCTTTACATTTGTGTCATAAACAAAACCCTTTCTATCAGCAGAATTGTAAACCTCAATAGAGGATAAAGCATATTTATCACCTTTACGAATAATTTTTGAATTCTGCAACTTCAATTTATTTTCATTTTGTTTGAAACTCTTTGCATGATCTATCGGAACACTTACAACAACATCTCCAATTGTAGG
>JAUVLI010000121.1 GCA_030600775.1 Fidelibacterota bacterium
ATTTAAAGGTTTTGCTGCCGGATTTGATTTTTCGTTAAGCTATGTGTGGGGTCGAGATGGAATGCCAATGGTAACCTATAACAAATTTACTCCTGATACAATGGGAGGAATAAATATTAAATCTCAGCTGTCGTTTTATAGAACGCATATTTTTGGTGCTGATATGGCAAGTAGTATTGGTGGTGTTGGAGTGTGGGCAGAAGCAGCAGCTTTTTTACCCGAAAATGAAGTTGTAATGACAAACGATTTATCAGATATGTATCCTATGTCGCCTGTTCCTGTAACTCAGGATACAGCTATTCTTAAAAATAAAGCTTATTTGAAATATGTTCTTGGTGCTGATTATAATTTTGCTAATGGAACTTATCTTAACTTTCAATATCTACACGGTTTTATTAACGAAAGAGGAACAGATAATTTAAACGATTATTTCTTTGTTCAATTAGATAAAAAGTTCTTTGATAATAGATTAAAAGTATCACCATTAGCAGGTGGTTTTATAGTATCTGATTGGAAAAATATTGAAAATGATTACGCATTAGTTTATGTTCCCGAAATTTCATACATGGCAACAGATAATGCAGAAATAACATTATCAGCAGCTATTTTTGATGGTAAAGGTAATAGTGCTTTTTCAAATTTTTCTGATTATAATATGTTTATGTTTAAGATGAAGTATAGTTTTTAATAAACATTATTGTATATTGAATTAAAGGCTATAAAAATTATGGGATAAAATAATTATGTTATTTTGTTAAATTTCGTAAGAAATTTAGATGTTTATAATTTCATAAGAAGCTCCGCTTTTTTGCATTAACATGGTTAATGCACTCCAAAATTCACTTTTCTTTTCCGTTTCCTGACCCGTAAATTCAGCTTGCTGAATATTTCGTTGGGTTCCCTTTTCCGTTCTCCCCTTTCCCTTTATTTTTTCCACTAATACTCTTATATCAATTAATCGAAGGTAGGGAACACGTCTTTGTGGGAAACTGAAAAAATAATAGTTTTTTCTTGCGTAATAAAAAATAAATTCATATAATCACGCAAATTATGGAGGAAGTGTCGTTGAAAGAATTGATGCCAAAAGAAATAGTAAAAGAACTAAATAAATTTGTAATAGGTCAAGACAAAGCAAAACGATCTGTAGCAATAGCTTTGCGAAATCGTTGGCGTCGTCAACAAGTAAAAGGCAAATTGAAAGATGAGATTTTACCAAATAATATTATTATGATTGGACCTACTGGAGTTGGCAAAACAGAAATTGCTCGTAGATTAGCAAACTTATCAAATGCACCATTTATAAAAGTAGAGGCAACCAAATTTACTGAAATAGGATATGTTGGGAGAGATGTAGAATCAATGATTCGTGATCTTACTAGAATTAGTTATCGTATGGTTGAAAAAGAATATGAAGATCGTGTTTGGAAAGATGCAAAAAAAATGGCAGAAGAAAGGATATTGGATAAACTGTTCCCTGTGCCAGAATTGAAAACAACTGATGAACAAGAAAAAGAGAGAATAGAAAAAACCAGAAGCAAATTACAAAAAATGTATAAAGACAGGAAATTTGAAGACAAATATATTGAAATAGAAGTCAGCCAACAACAAGCATCTGGCGGGATTTCTATAATGGGACCAATTGGTGGAGATATGGAAGGAGCGGGAGATTTTTTCAATGATGCTATGAGTTCATTAATGGGTAAAAAGAAGAATAAACAAAAAACAAAAGTAAAAGATGCCAGAAGAATTTTAACGCAAGAAGAAGCCCAAAAATTAATAGATAAATCTAAAGTTAATAAAGAAGCGTTAGATAGAGTTGAAAACAACGGGATTGTTTTTTTAGATGAAATTGATAAAATTGCATCTAATGAAAGTGGAAGAGGCGCTGATGTAAGTCGCCAAGGTGTTCAAAGAGATCTTTTACCTATTGTTGAAGGATCTACGGTTAACACAAAATATGGAATAGTAAAAACAGATCATATATTGTTTATTGCTGCAGGATCTTTCAGTAAAACAAAACCATCTGACTTGATTCCCGAATTACAAGGACGATTTCCTATTCGTGTAGAATTAGACAGTTTATCTACAAATGATTTTGTACAGATATTGACCCATCCACAAAATGCACTGCTAAAACAATATCAAGCATTATTGAAAGCAGAAAAAATAGAATTAACTTTCACAAAAGAGGCAATACAAACAATAGCAGAGAAATCAACAGAAGTAAACACAAAGACAGAAAATATTGGTGCAAGAAGATTGCATACCGTATTAACACAAATCCTGGAAAATTTAATGTTCAATGCTCCCGATGTAGATAAAAAAATTACAGTTGATGACAAAAAAGTTCATAGTTCATTAGATAAAATTGTTATGGATGAGGATTTAAGTAGATATATTTTATAAAATTAGGTTATTAAAACAAATAAAATGAATTGTTTTCAACAAATTAAATATAAAATCTGGATATTTTTACTTACGAAAAGAAATATTATTTTGAATTACAATAAACCTGTAAATTGGAATACTAAAATAAACACATCAAATAAATTTTTGATCTGTATGCCATCAAATAGAGCTGAAATAGATATAGTCAATCAGTTTCTGAATAATATCATACTAAAACAAAACCAAACAATAGATATTATATTTGCAGATAAGTTTCAAGAGAACTTTAAACAGTTTAATTATTATAACAAAAAATATTTATATCCCAAAGTGAAAAATATCAATCATTTTCCTATCAAGAAGGCAATCATCTCGAATATTGATAATAAATATGATGTTACAATTGATTTGAATATGGGGATTAATATTTTAAGTAACTATATTGCTGCAACAAAAGCAAAAAAAATATCGGTTGGCTTTAACAACAAATTTAGTAAAGATTTTTTAACGACTACGGTAATGTTAAACAATCAATCTGAGTATAGCAATAGTATAAAAACAATTTTTAAATTAGTTGAAATAATAAATTAAAAATGAATAACAATTTGAGGAAAAGACATTGAACGAATTTAGTGAATTATTATGCCCTGTATGCGAGGAACCATTAACAGAAAAGGATTTAAACAAAAAATTAGTATGCCCACACTGTAAAACAAATCTAAAACAACCGAAATTTATTTATTTTTTAGAATATTTAATTACACAAGGCATAGTTGAAAATCTTGATTTCTTTGATGAAACTTTGTATGGTAGTGATTTCATGAAATATGAATCTAATGAATTTGATGACAAAGAAGATGTGACGGACGATAATGATAAAACAAAACCGGGCGGATTTTTTGATAAAAATGTTTTGCAAATTGAAGAAGAATATATCAAAGATATGCAGGATGAAGAAAATGATGAAGATTATTCAGTATTTGATCCTGATGAAGTAATTGATAAAGATGTTGATGAAGAAAATGGAGAATAAATATTATGGAAAAAAACAGACAAAATGAAAAAAAACTTGAAATCAATCTTAATGAGAAAATCGCAGGCGGTCAATATTCAAATTTAGCTGTTGTGACACATTCACCAAGCGATTTTATTGTTGATTTTTGTCAGGTGTTACCGGGTATGAAAAAAGCACAAGTATGCTCAAGGATCATATTAACCCCTCAACATGCAAAAGCACTGTTGAACACATTAAATGTAAATGTTAAAAAATATGAACAAACATTTGGAGATATTAAGGAAATTAGACACCCCAAAAATCCTCTTCTAAAACTCAACGAAAATGAAAAATATCCTAATTAAATTATAATTATTCCATAATACATTTTCTATTTGTTAATTAATGATCCAATATATTTTTTGAATTAAAAACACTTAATATTATCTTTAATATAAAGAGGGAAATTATGAAAATAAATAAAGTGTATCCGTTAGATGTCAGTACTGGCGAAGCATTAAAGGAAATTGCCAAAGGCATACCGTCATTAATGAAATTATTATTCCGTTTAGTAAAAGATAAGGAGACACCAACTCATATTAAATTGTGGATAGTTGGAACCGCAATTTACATTGTTTCTCCCTTAAATTTGTCTTTTCGTGCATTTAAACGATTCCCTTTTAAAATCATTAATTATGTTGATGATATTGCTTTGATCTTATTAACGATTCAAAAAACATTGTATAATACACCAAAAGAAATTCTGGAAAAATATTGGGATCATTCAATGCCAATAGAAGAGTGGACTGATTTAGTATTTAAAATACAATCGGACATAAGAACATTTCGTCATTAAAAATTATTATGAGTTTAAAAGAAATTTTCAGAATAAAATTTTCAGTTGTTATTATTACAGTGTTGTTATTTTTTTCCTTTGGGAAATGTGAAGATCTTACTATTGCAAGATTAAAATATGGCGGGGGTGGTGATTGGTATAGCAATCCTGGTTCGTTATCTAATCTGATGAATTTTATTGAAGATAATACAAATTTAAATATGGCAAATGATCCATCAATAGTTAATATTGATTCTCCGGAATTGTTTTCATATCATTATCTATATATGAATGGGCATGGTAATGTTTATTTTTCTGAAAATGAGGTAAAAAGATTGCGTTTTTATCTTGAAAATGGTGGATTTTTACATGCCGATGATAATTATGGAATGGATAAATCATTTCGCCGTGAAATTAAAAAAGTTTTCCCCGATAAAGAATTAGTCGAATTACCGTTTTCGCATCCTGTTTATCATAGTGTATTTGAATTTCCAAAAGGATTGCCAAAAGTCCACGAACATGATGGAAAACCACCACAAGGATTTGGAATATTTCATAATAAAAAATTAGTTGTATTTTATACCTATGAATGTGATCTTGGTGATGGCTGGGAAGATGCTGAAGTTCATCACGATCCGTTAGCAATAAGAATAGCCGCTCTCAAAATGGGAACAAATATTTATTATTATCATTTGGAAGAATGAACAGAAGGCAAATGGCCAGTTATGAATAAAAAAGATTTCTCGCAAAGATTGCAAAAAATCAAATAACGCAAAGCAAACAAAGAAATTAATGAAATTTTATAAATCGCATTGCCAATTGTGTGTTTCCCTTTTCATTCCAAGGATTTGGTTTTGTCATGATAAAACGGCCTGTTTCTCAAGATAAATTTTATAATTGCAATAAAAATTGTTAGTATTCCAATGAGAAAAATTAACCAATTAAATTTTTGAGGTATATATTGTTCTACAATTTTATTTATATCTGATACCCAAGAATAGGTGAGTATTTCATAAAACGAATAGTTGTTATTTAAAAATCTTAAATAATCCATAAGAAATGATACCATCACAACAATACTTCCAACGGCTACCATCAAAAATTCATCAAATTTCATTTTTACCGACTTATTTTTATTTTGCAGATAAATAATTGATAAGCCTAATAATATCATTGCTATACTACATATAATAGGTGCAATTACAGGGCCTACCCAAGTTACTGGTATTAAGAATAAAACATCAAGTGTAAATAATGAGTCAGGCCAATTTAAAATAATTTTTAGAAATACATAAT
>JAUVLI010000139.1 GCA_030600775.1 Fidelibacterota bacterium
AAATAAACAAATAAAAGGATACTTCAATGATATATTTCACAGCAATATTCATTTATTTAATATTACTGATCGGAATTGGAATTTATAAATCAAAAAAAGTGAAAACGCAATCGGATTTTGCTGTGGCCGGTAGAAGTTTAACGCTTTGGGTATTAGTTGGAACAATGTTGGCAACTTGGATCGGAACCGGTTCAATATTGGGAAATGCCGGAAAGACATACGAAACGGGAATTGCTGCTTTAATATTGCCGATTGGTGGTGTACTTGGAATTATCGTATTAACAAAGATTGCTGGAAAGGCAAGAAATTATGAAAAATTCACAATTCCAGAAATTATCGGTGATCGATTTGGAGATATTCCAAGAATGTTAAGTGCTTTGGCATTAGTGATAGCTTATCTTGTTATCGTTAGTTATCAATACAATGCAGGCGGAGCTGTCTTAGAAACGATATTTGTTGACGGATCGGGTAATTCATTGATTTCCGCTCAAAATGCAATTATCATTGCTGCAGTTTTTATTATTGCTTATACGATGTTAGCCGGTTTGTTAAGTGTTGCTTACACCGATGTTGGAAATGGAATAATTATAGTTGTTGCCTTCTTTATAACTTTTCCGATATTATGGATAAAAGCAGGAGGATGGAGTGGAATTGAGAGTTCGTTCATTGCGATGAATAAAGAATCGCATCTGCAATTTTGGGGAATTTATTCACCTTTACAAATTGTAAATTATTGTTTACCACCATTTCTACTGATCCTTGGTGATGCCAATATGTATCAAAGATTTTTTGCAAGTAAAGATGAAAAAAGTGCGACAAAAGCAACTGTGATCTTGATATTTGGTGTATTGGTAATTGAATTATTAATAATCGGTTCTGCTTGGATAAGTTCAAGTATGATCCCAGATGCTTCGGCAGGAAAATATGTTATGATAATTGCTTCATATCGTTTTCTGCCACCGATTTTAGGAGCAATAATGTTGACAACGATCGTTGGAATAATTATTTCAACGGCTGATTCTTATTTACTTGTACCGGCAACAACTATCATTCGCGATGTATATCAAAAATATATTAATAAAAATGCAAGTGATAAAAAAATCGTATTATTGAGTAGATTATTAGTTTTAGTTTTGGGAATTATTGCTTATATAATATCAAGAGGATTTGCCAGATCAACTACTTTTTTTGAGAAAGCATTATATGCTTATACGATTTATGGAACTGCAATAACTCCATCATTATTGGCAGCATTTTTCTGGAAAAGAGCAACGACCGCCGGTTCAATTGCATCAATTCTTACGGGAATAATTGTAACTTTACTTTGGAAAGAATTACCAATTATTAGTAATTCATCATTGGTAGAAGTGAATGAAGTAATTCCTGCAATTACTTTATCTGTATTGTCATTGATAATTGTAAGCAAATTTACTGTGAAAGAAGATGTTACAGAAAGATAAACAAATTTACAAATTTTCTGCTTATGGATTTTTGAAAAATTTACGCTTTTTCGATCCGTTTATTATTTTATTTTTTCGTGAAATGGGGATCTCATTTTTGGAAATTGGAATTTTATTTTCTGTTAGAAGTATTTTTACGATAATATTTGAAATTCCAACGGGAATTGTTGCCGATAGTTATGGTAAAAAGAATTCAATGATCTTATCTTTCGTTTCATATATAATTTCATTCATAATTTTTTATTCATTTCCGCAATACGGATTTTATATTGTGGCAATGATATTATATTCTGCTGGCGAAGCGTTTCGAAGTGGAACTCATAAAGCGATGATCCTCACTTATCTCAAATTAAAAAATTGGAATGATCTTAAAGTTGAATACTATGGATATACGAGAAGTTGGTCACAAAAAGGATCGGCAATTTCAGCACTGATAGCGGGAGCGATTGTCTTATTTTCGGGGCAATATAAATTTGTATTTTTAGCTTCAATTGTGCCTTATATTATGGAATTGTTTCTAATAATTTCATATCCAAATGAATTGAATGATTATGAAAAAAGCGTAGAGGAAGTTCCATTTTTTAGAAAAATATACAATGATTATAAAGTTACGGTCAAGAATTTTATAAAAACTTTTAATAATATTCATCTTGTTAAATCTATCTTCAATTCATCACTTTATGATGGATTATTCAAAACTATAAAGGACTATATTCAACCGATGTTGAAGATGTATGCATTGACTTTGCCAGTGATATTTTTTACAAAAGATAAGCAGGGAATTATTGTAATTTCGGTAGTATATTTCATCCTTTATTTACTTACTTCTGTTGCTTCAAAACATTCGGCAACGATTTCAAAAAAATTCACTTCAATTATTTCTGCTGTAAATATTAGTTATTTATTAGGAGTGTTTTTATCAATTGCTGTTGGAGTATTTTATCTGTTCAATTATAAAGTCGTTGCAATATTAATATTTATTTTCTTATATGCCTTTCAGAATTTTCGTCGTCCAGTAAATGTTAGAATAATAAGTGATAATATTTCTTATAAGGTCTTATCATCCGGTTTGTCAACAGAATCATTTTTGAAAAATATAATTCAAGTGATTTTGGCTCCTTTGTTAGGCATTTTGGTGGATGCTTATGGAGTCGGAAATGGAATTGCAATAATTTCCTGTATAGTATTTTTACTTTATCCGTTTATTAAATTGAAAAGTAAATAACTCGCCACGAATTCACGAATAATAATTTGAAATCGAGACTAAATAATTTGTGGCAATTTTTCTCTTACATTCCCCAAGAACGATACTTTTCCCTTCTATTAGTAACTTTTTTCATATAGTTTCTTGTCTCTTCAAAAGGCAAATTGGTTCTAAGTTTTTGATAAACTTCTTCCGGTTCCATAGTGTTTATTTTTTCTGCAGTATCTTGTAGATTTAAACTCCCAAATGTTTTATTGACATTTCCCGATCCAGTATTATATGCGGCGATGATGCAGTAATTTTTACTTTTATTATTTCGAATATTTTTGAAATAGTGTGTTTTTAATTTATATAAATATGCGGTTCCCAATTCTATATTATTTTTGGGATTATATAAGTAGTTTGCAGGAAGCATTTTTTCTTTTTTGTAAATATATTTATAAGCTTCAAGAGCGGCTGTGCTGGGAACCAATTGCATTAAACCGTATGCAGGGATGTAAGAACGAGCTTTTGGATTATAAAATGATTCCGTATGGATCACAGCAAAAACAAGATCAAGTGGCAAGTCATAATAAGTCGCATATTTTTTTATAATTGGTAAATATTGTTCTGCTCTTTTTTGAATATTATCGGGAGCTAATTCCAACGATATTGAATATTTTAGAAATTCCGGTTGCTCATTTTCAAAAAAGGCATCTCCTTTCTTCTTAGTGTTCTTTATCTCATTGGTCCTTACTTTTGTCTTCTTGATTTCTGAAGTATTAATTAGCTCTTTTGTGTATTTTTCAACATTATTTCTATTTACAGTTTCTCCATTTTTCATTTGCAATTGATCGGTTAATATAGGTTTTTCTGAGAGTAAAATTGCCTTTTCGTTTGGTATATCATAATCTTTAGTTTTACCTTTCGTTAACGCTAATTCTTTTACCGCTTCAATTAATTTTTCTTTGACCAGCTTATTGTCATTAGCATTTTTTATAGGAATAAGAATTTCTACTTTTGCATTTCCATTTTCAAAATCAACGGCAGTTCTGGTATTATTATCATTACTATATTCTACCCAATCTTTTTTAGTTGAAGTAATAAAATTACCCCACTTTTTTTCCATATCTTTTTTGAAATTCTCAAATGCCTCTTTATCTGCTTTAACATAATCTTCATACGCTTTTTTATCGGCTATGACAAATTTTTTGAATTGATCATTTTGAGCTTTCTTGTATTGTTCAAAAGCATCTTGTGCGAAAGAATTATTTACCAATAAAATCAGCATTGATATTAAAATAAATTTTGAAAAAAAATTAACTGCTATTTTTGATT
>JAUVLI010000161.1 GCA_030600775.1 Fidelibacterota bacterium
TTATTCAGATATCAATATCACTTTTAAAAACAATGTTTATAATGTAATATTAAATTACTGACCAATTCAGTTGCTTGATTTCCTGACAAGGTGATTCACCATCTTATTATTTGTTTTTTTTCATAGTTTCTTGACAAAGTGATAAATTTCATTGTTGAGTTTTGTTTTCCATTTTCCAATTAACCAATGCCTATCAATGTCTATTCCTCAATTCGAGTAATTTGTGTAATTCGTTGCTAATAATTTCCCTTTGCGATTTTGTGTGAACATCTTCCCCATTTAAATATCAAACAACATCTTCGCATAAGTTGGTAGTGGCCAAATACGAGCATCACACATCATTTCTAAATTATCACCGGATTTTCTTAGTTCATTCATTGTTGGGATCAATTTATTTTTCAGCAATTTAGATATTTCTAATAATTTTAAATTATCTATTTTTATTGAGCGTGTCATTTTTGTAAGTTGATCAAGAATATTTTTGAATAAACCTATTTCCGTATTCAACTTTTTCATAATATCTGTTTGAGCAGGACAATTTAATTTTATTGATTTTGCATTTTTTACAAGTTCAATAATATCCTTCTGATATTTCATAACAGATGGAAGTATTTGTTTAGAAGAAATATCTATCATTGTATTTGCTTCTATTAATATTTGCTTAATATAATTTTCTAAATATATATTATATCTTGCAATTAATTCATTTTCTGATAAAACATTTTGTCTTTTGAATACATCAATATTTTTCTTTAACAATAATTTAGGAAATGCATCTACACAAGTTTGCAAATTTGTTAACTTTCTTTTTTTCGCCTCTATTATCCACTCTTTAGAATACCCATCACCATTGAAAATAATTCTTTTATGATCTTTATATGTTTTTTTTATGATATTATAAATGCTTGTTTCAACATTTTCTGATTGTTCTAATGTGTCGGCAAAATTCTCAAGTGTATCCGCAACGATTGTATTAATTATCATATTAGCACGAGCAATTGACATTAAGGAGGAAACCATTCTAAATTCAAATTTGTTTCCTGTAAATGCAAATGGCGAAGTTCTATTTCTATCTGTATAATCTTTTGGAAGTGGTGGCATCGTATCAATTCCAATTGTAATTTTACCTTTTTTCTTTTTGTTATTTGGTTCATTATTTTTAATATTATTTAATATCTCCGTTAACAGATCACCTAAAAATATTGAAATAATATTCGGTGGTGCTTCATGACCACCAAGTCGCAAATCATTTCCAGGAGTTGCAGCAGAAATTCTAATTAAATCTCCATATTCATCAATTGATTTAATAATTGCTACAATAAAAAGAAGAAATTGAGCATTTTCATGCGGAGTTTTCCCCGGCTCTAATAAATTTATTCCAGTATTTGTCATTAAAGACCAATTATTATGTTTTCCAGAGCCATTAATACGAGCAAATGGTTTTTCATGTAACAAACATACCAATCCATGTCTGTTGGCAATTTTTTTCATTGTATCCATTATCAGTTGATTTTGATCTGTGGCAATATTTGCATCTGTATAAATTGATGCAAGTTCATATTGATTTGGAGCAACTTCATTATGTTTTGTTTTTGCAGAAATGCCGAGTTTCCAAAGTTCAATATCCAATTCATTCATATAAGATGCAACCCTTTCCTTTATACTACCAAAATAATGATCATTCAATTCATGACCTTTTGGTGGATTCGCTCCAAATAAAGTTCGTCCTGTTAATTGCAAATCTAATCGTTTATAGTAATATTTTTTATCTATTAGAAAATATTCTTGTTCAGGACCAACTGAAGGTATTACTCTTGTTTTTTTATCAATTTTAGAATCAAATATTTTTAAAATTCTTTTTGATTGTTTTGATATTGCTTGAATTGAACGCAATAATGGTGTTTTTTTATCCAACGCATCACCTGAATAAGAATAAAATGCAGTTGGAATAAAAAGTGTAACTCCCGCTTCATCTTCTTTTAAAAATGCTGGTGAAGTTGGATCCCAAGCAGTGTAACCTCTTGCTTCGAAAGTATTACGAACTCCACCATTGGGGAAAGAAGAAGCATCGGATTCACCTTGAATTAACTCTTTTCCAGAAAATTCCATTATTACTTTACCATCAGAAGTTGGTGAAATAAATGAATTATGCTTTTCTGCTGTAATTCCCGTAAGTGGTTGAAACCAATGGGTAAAATGTGTTGCACCTTTTTCAATCGCCCAATCTTTCATTGCATTTGCAACAATCCCTGAAATAGATGAATCTATTGGATTACATTCTTCTATTGTCAATTTCAGCTTTTTATAAATATTCGCGGGTAATCTTTCTTTCATTACTATTTTATTGAAGACATTTTTCCCGAACATTTCTGGGACTATATTTTTATTTTCCATGTTTTCCTTTTTTAAAATATCATTCAAAAAGTGATAAATCAATATTAAAAAATAAAGATTATAAAAAAGCAATGCAATTAAAAAACGACTTTATTTAATAATATTGTGAATATATTTTTGTGTAACTACATTTAATTAAAAATTATATTTCATTTAATATTATTATTTTGTAAAATATAT
>JAUVLI010000090.1 GCA_030600775.1 Fidelibacterota bacterium
AATATTTATTTAAACTAGTTGATGGAAATTATATTGAAAGTGTATTGATTCTAGAAAATGAAAGAAAAACGATATGTTTAAGTTCTCAAGTAGGATGTGGATTGAATTGTAAATTTTGTCAAACTGCTAAAATGGGATTTATTCGAAATTTATCTGTTGGTGAAATCGTTGATCAATTATTATTTATCAGAAATGAAATTAAAGAACCAATTACCAATGTTGTCTTTATGGGTATGGGAGAACCATTATTAAATTATGATAATGTAATAAAATCAGCAATAATAATTAATGATAAAAACGGTTTGAACATTGGAGCAAGAAAAGTAACAATTTCAACTTCGGGTATTGTTCCGGAAATTTACAAATTGGCTGAATTAAAATACCAGTTTAAGTTGGCTGTCTCTTTGAATTTGTCATTTGATGAAAAAAGAACAATGTTAATACCAATTAACAAAAAATATAAACTAAATTCACTTATTAAGGCGATGAAATATCATAATTCCATTACACATAAAAAAATTACAATTGAATATGTATTAATGAAAAATATAAATGATTCAGAAGCAGATGCAAAACAGTTAATAAAAATATTGAAAGATATTCATTGTAAGATAAATCTTATTCCTTTTAATGAAAATCAAACAGAGTTTATGCGACCGACAAAAGATAATATTTTGAAGTTCTATAAATTAATAAACAAGAAAATTGATTCTACAATTAGATGGAGTAAAGGAGAAGATGAAAATGCTGCTTGTGGACAATTATTTTGGGAAAATAATCGCTAATTATTCTGGAATAATAATTAACTATAATAACCATTTATTTAAAAAATGATCTAGAGATTAATAATTATTTATATTTATTGTAAGATAATCTATTGGTCTGGATCTTGAATATTTACATCTTCGGATAATGTGTATCTTAAAATACGTCTGTTGCCGGTATCACTAATATAAATAACATCTTCATATTCGGCAATGGCAGTAGCTTTATTTAATATATCATTTTTGTATTCTAAGATCAAAGTATCTTTAATTGTTGTTGTCGTATCAAAAATAATACTATATGTGGTATCATTACCATCAATAATTTCCGTTGTGTCAATAGGGAAGATGGTAATATTTGTATCCGGTTGACGAATCCAATTGTTTGAAATGCCTACAAATTTATCAAAAGAACCGTTTGAAGTAAATTTTTTAACTAAATTAGCTGCACTATCCAAAACGAAGATTGAAGCGTTATTGTCAACAGCAACATCTATAGCACTTTGAAATTGATCTAATTGCATTATTTCGTGATTGTCCTTATTAAATACACAATTATAAGAATTTGAAAGTAATTTATGTAAACCAAAGTAATTGCCTAATTGAGTATAATAAAGATTCCCATCATTATCTGAAGTCATTCCTGTTGGTTCGTTTATTGTGCCACCACCGGTTCCTTCTTCGGCAATAAAGTCATCTAATACACCTTCATAAGTCCATATTGTTTGTCCATTTTCCAATAAAATTAACTCTGTTGGAACAAGTGTAATTTTTGCTAATTTATTATTAAATTTATCCATAGCAAAAATAAATTTATCATCACTTGAACTTTTTGCCAATGCAATAAATTTCTTTGTTTTGAAAGCATAGCTTGAATTTACTTGTATATTTTTTGGTAAATTCGGATCATAAAAAATATAAGGAGAAGTGATTGAATCTAAAAGAGTGGATTCATTATTTAAAAATTCGGTATTTTCTATTGAAGTATATTCATCTGAATACAAACTTTTTAAAGGTGTCGTGATAATTGTATCAGTGCCATTTGTATATTTCATTGAATCTACAATACCCGTAATTCCTGTTTGCGAAACAAATTGATTCCAAGCATAAATTTTATCATTTCCATCGACAAAATAGACAATAAATCTTGGATCAACACAGGAAGCAATCGGAGAAATATTTACACCATCAATAATTGGGTTTTTTAAAACATCGTAGTTATTATCAGCTGGTTTGCCAGATTGTCGTAAAACTATTAATTGATTATTTACGCTATCGGCAATAAAAAATCTACCATCTTTTGCAATAAAAATATCTGAAACATAATCAATATCAAGATCAGAAAATTGCCAACGAGGTGTAATTTCTACATATTGCTTGTTGCCAGTGGGGACTATTTCGTTATCTGGAGCAGAAGGAAGATCCATATTATCAATACAACTAAAAAATAATAGAGTATTGAAAATAATTGAGAAAAATATTAACGGTTTTATAAAAGATAATTGGTTTTTAATCATTTTTTGCATTCTTTAAAAATTAAAATTAATTTGTATTTGTTCAATATCCATTAGATATTCATGATGATAATAGGCATAATCTATTGATATTTTTTTATTCCATTTTTGAGCACTAAATCCAACTCCATAAGATAATGGTGCATCAGAATAATTCATTTTGTATCCAACTCTAAGATATAATGTTTTAAATAAATTTAGTTCATTAGCAATAACATAATATTCGGAATTATCAACCGGATGATTAAGTTGAAATATTGTTAGAAGTTTGATAAATTTTGTATCTATTGTTGTCATTGCAGAACTAAGTTGGAACATTGTAGGTGGTGAAAATTCTTGGTAATTTGATTCACTGATGTTTCCATCAAGATCCGTTTCTTCATAAGTTCCATCCGGATTTGCTCTAGTGCCGAAATTCTTTAATGTGACCGCAATCCTTAAATCTTTATATCCAGTTAGATAATAGGTACCAAATGTTAATAGCATAGATTCTGTCTTTAGATCAAGATAAGATTCATTTACATATTTTCCGGAAACACCATAAGAAAAATGTTCACTCATTCTCTGTGACCAAGCAAGTGAAATAAAATAATCTGTGAATGTAAAATATTCTCCTGAACCATACGGTTTATATTCTGTAGTAATTTCCATTGGTTTCATATGAAGTACACCGGCATCAATACCTATTCCAATATTGGAGCTGATTGGAAAAGTTAAAGCTGTGTAATCATAATCAATATCAGCAAAATAATTTAAATGAGAAAAAGATATAGCTTTACCGTTTAATTGTATGATCCCGGCAGGATTAGAGTTGATAATTGAAGCATCATCACATAATGATGCAGATGCATAACCTAAACTTGTAGCTCTTGCACTTGGATTGATCTTTAAAAATGTAAATATTGATGTGCCAACTCGTTCATCACCCATTTCTGCTTGAAGAAAAAGTGGAATGAACAGAAAAATGATCATAAAATGAATCATGATTTTTAATTTAAATTTCTGTTTTGATTTATGTTTTGTAATTCTCATCATAATTTATTTTACAACCTTATTGCAACTCCTAATGTTATATGTCTCGGAGCACGGTAGCGTGATGGATCGTAATTTGGATTTGTACCATTAGCATAACTATAACTGATTATTTCACCGGGATCATACGGTTCGCCTGTAAAAGGGTTAATTCTTCTTGGAACTTTATAATTAAATAAATTTTGTATATCTAAAAATATGCTAAAATCTAAGTTTTTCACTTTGTAGTTTTTTGAAATTTTTACATCTGCAATAGTATATGGAGAAGAAAGATTAGCATAAGGTTCATCAGATAGAGCAGTACCTATAAAGTATTGACTTCCGTCAGATTCTGTTACCGTATCAGTAGCAACACTCTGTGTATATCGTCTTCCTGATCCAAATTCTATTCTTGTGCTAATTCTCCAGTGATTTGGGATAGGAATGCCAAATAAATGAGGTTGGCTTTTTTCATTCATATAAAATCTTAAATTTGCAGCTAATTGAATTGGTTTATCCCAACTTAAATAATTTTCTGTAATTGGTTTTGAGCTAAGTCTTCCTGCTTCTACAAGTAAATTGTCATTTGGTGTAGAACTTTTTCCTGTTCCAATAGAATATGAGTAAGTAACATCACCGGAAAAATATTTCCCATATAATTTTCTATATATAATTTCAATACCTCGAGATCTTGCATAATCCATATTAATGTACATCATCAAGCTATAATTACCGATCAGTGGATTAAAAGTCGTAATTGATTGTGATGTCTCATAATCAAACATATCTTTATAATACGCTTTAAATTCTAAGGCTTGTGAAGCGGAAAATTTATGTTTTATACCTAATTCATATGCTACTGTTGTTTTTGGATTTAAATTAGGGTTACCTATTAACTGATATGTTGCTTCGGATACTGTACTTAATTTTGCATAAACATATTGATATGTAGGTAATTGTGAAAAATGTCCGTAATTAAAATATAGAACATCATTATCTGTAACGGGATGACTTATTCCAAGACGAGGACTTAAATGTCCTTTGCCTCTTGCTCCGAATATTTTAAATGTTTCATCCAAATATTTTTCTTTACCTGCATTTGTAATTGTTAATACATCAGGATTTTTTACGGCGTCTGTAACATATTTGCCAATAAACCAATAATCATATCTTGCCCCGATATTGACGATCATACCTTCAAATGTTATTTTATCCTGTAAATAAAAAGAGCCGTCACTTGGGAATACTTTATAAAAATCAAAACTTTCACCAAATCCGGATGAACCAAGCCATGGCTTATAAATATCTACCAATTGCAAATCAGTATAACGATGATTCAAGCCGGTTTTTATGGTATGTCGAGTAGTCGGCTGAAAAGTTAAATCACCTTCCACTGAATAATTTTTACTAAAATAATCATACCAATATGGTGCGTCACCATAATCCCAAAATCTATCTCCACTATATACCCTGATTTGTCCTGTTTCATCAATTGCAGAATAGTGAGTTGGTTCTAAATCCAATGTTTCGTTATATTCTGTCCAATGTTTATTTTTAACCGCTCTATGAACTCCGGTATTAAAATATCCAAAATTCATATTGTAAAATAATCTTTGATTTATTGTGTGAGTCCACATGATATTAACTACTTGACTTTCATGAGTAGTTGTAAAATAATTATCTAAAATATTTTTGTAACTATAGGGGAAACCGCTACTATGTTGCCAATAATCATAGTACCCTTGGTCGACATTTGCAGAATGATTATATGAGATCGCAAATTTCTTTTTACGAGTTATATTCCAATTAAGTTTAGCCATAAAGGAAAAATCGTTATCTTCTCTCTTTGCAAATGTTTCCATCCATTTTCTATATGGATATAATTTAGAAGCTCCCGGTAAATGAGTATCCGTTAAATATACATAACCACTTGTAAAAAAGCTTATTTGTCCAATTTTACTATCTTTTGATTTACGAACGATTGGTCCACCAAAAGTAAATTCTAAATTATCTGTAAAAAAATTATTTTTGAACACTTTATCTGTTTTATATCTTAAAGATGTTTCAAATTTATTTGTACCTGATTTTAATTTTATATCAATAATTCCAGACATTGCCTGTCCATATTCTGCATTAAATCCACCGGAAATGAATTCTAACTCCTCAATAGCATTTGAATTTACATAAAGATTTGAAGTTGAACCGGTTAATGGATCTTTAATAGAAAGTCCATCGACAATGAATTGTCCTTCATCAACACGACCACCACGAATGTGAATTTTATTATTTGATTTTGTAACGCCTACTTGCTGTGCAATAATATCATTAACACTCTCTGCAATTTTGTTTTTTAATTCATTGGAACCAATTTTTACTGATGAGCTTGTCGATTCCGCATCAATGATAGGTTTTTCACCAATAACAGTTATTTCTTGCCCAAGTGCTAAAACTGTCGATTCAAGTCCCACATCTAATTTTTTTCTCTCATTTTTTTTGAGTTCAATACCACTGAATAGCTTAACAGTATAACCAATCATTTGTACTGATACATCATAACTACCGGGCGAAACATCTGAAATAACAAATTCACCATTTGAATTTGTTGCAGCACCATAGTAAGTTCCCCTTAGCATCACATTTACGCCGCCAAGTGGTTCTTTTGTTTTAATATCCGTAACAACTCCCCTGAGCAATGCATCGCCGGATTTTGCATAAGAAGTAATGCAAAGTAAAAAAAATAGAAAAATCAATATTTTTGTTTTAATTATAAATTTCATATTATCAAATTTCAAATAGTTTTTTAAATAAAACATCTAAATTATTATTCCCTCGACAGAAATGCAAAGGAACAGACATATAATACATTTTTCCGTCACTAATATCTGTTTCGATCATTATTGTTGGATGTCCTTCATAAGGTAAAGTAACACTACTTGTATCGGCATCCTCCATTTCATAACGAATTGCTGAATTGCCACCGGGAATAATTGCAGATACACGATTCCCAATTACTTGATCTGTTTTCAAATTTAATTGTTCATTTTCTGTAGAATCATCAAAATTTGCATATATTGTATTTCCCGAATACAATCTTCCACTAGGATTAAGTTTAAATGTGGAATCAATTTCTGTGAAAGTCCATGTCGTGTCGGGTGATATTACATTTCCATTAGATATGAATAAAATACCGCCATCTGATACAAATTGTGTAAATGCTAAAGCAGCATCAGTTATATGTGGCCTTCTTAAATAAGAAAACCAAAATACTTTGCTAAAATATGATAAATTTAATTTAATATCTATAGTGGAGTAGGGGAGAGCGTTTTGTGGATTTACCATTGGAACATCGTCTGCTCCTATTTCCCAAACAGAATAACCATCATTTCCAATTTCATCTATACTTTTAAAAATATCTTCATAAATCGTTTGAATTTCATAGTAGATTTGATCACCGACATAATCATTTACCAATAAAATATCGCCCTTAGGTTTTTTTACATACCATAAATTCGGGTGATCCTCATCCGTAGAATCAGGAAAAGAGAGAGTTTCACTATATGCCCCTGCAATATCTCGAGCTTTAATAAAAAATCTATGATATCCAACAGAGATATTTTCAATTAATATTTGATCATCTTTGCCCGATAATTCTTGCCAATTACTTGTATCATCTAAAGCATATAATATTTTTGTAACTGTTTCTCGTCCATCAATATCGCTAATATTCCAAAAAAATGAGTGGTGTGGAAAAGATTTATGTGTAACATTTGGATTGCTTCCAACAATTGGTAAAGAGTTTAATTTCCATTCAATTTCAGGAGGAGAATTTATTACCGGAAAACTTATTCTTGCCGGAGATGGATCGAGTAAACTGTCATTATCCATCGCTTGAACTGTTAAAGTAAAAATATTAAAATTAGTGAGAATTGGCAAATAAAAAGTATCTCTTTCAGTAGTAGTGAAAATTGTGGTATCTGAGTATGACCATTTAAGATTATAACCGATGATGTATCCATCCGGATCATCTCCCCACCAATGTACCACTTGTTTAGACATTGTTGTATCTAATCCCAAAACCATTGTATCTGTGACCGCAATAGTGTCATTTTCGTTGATCCAATAGTCACCCGGTACAAGAACAGTATCGGGAATAATAAACAAAGAAATATATGTTTTCGGTGGCAAATTATAAGATTTTGAATCGGGAATATTTTGATCAAATGGATCATCACATTGCCATAATAACAATGGAAGAGACAATATAAATATTATTTTTAATATATGTTTTTTCATTTTCATTCTTTTCTATCTACCCATTTTATTGGGAAAAAAATCGCATTAAATTAAATTTTTTAGTTTTGATATTTTTCATCATTTAAAGTTATTAGGTTGTAACATTAGTTTTGTTTTATGAATTATTAAATTTCAATTTTATTTTATATTAATAATGAAAAAATAAATAGC
>JAUVLI010000017.1 GCA_030600775.1 Fidelibacterota bacterium
CATTCCACACCATTCAATATAAATGAATCAATTGGTTTATTTTTCGGTGGCGACAATTTCACTTGAGTTGGAAAAGCAGCTCCACCAAGTCCCACGATTCCAGCTTTTTTTACAATTCCAAGCAATTCTTCTTTTGTGGAATTTTTCCAATCTTCCGGAATGTCAATTAATTCCCATTCATCATCACCGGTTTTTTTTATGTGGATCATTTTTGAGCGAACTCCGGACGGATGATTGAATTCATCTATCGCTTTCACTTTTCCAGTAATTGGAGAATGGATCGTGCTTGAAATAAATCCATCTGCTTCAGCAATGATTTGACCTGTTTTTACCTCTTCACCTTTTTTCACAATTGGATTGCTCATTTTTCCAATATGTTGTTGTAGAGGTACAAAAACTTCTTCAGGTATAGACATTTTTTCAATCTTTTTACCTTCCGAATAATACTTAAAATCTTTCGGATGAATTCCATTTTTAAAAGTTGATAATCTCAATATTATTTCTCCCACTTTTTAAATTTACACCCGTAAATATAATTAATTTGAACTTCAAATAAAACAAAAAAAGAATGAAATCTTTACTATAAATTTCCGGAATTTGCTCCTTTTTGATTCCCAAAGTTTCTATTTTTTTTCATATTCCACACTTATAAAAATTTGGAAGTTTTATTCTGCTGAAATAGAGCTAATAACAGTTAGTAAGCGAGAGAACTTCGTTTTACATTTTATTTATTTCATCATACCTGAAACAATCGATAGTATGGTCATTTACCATTCCGGTAGCTTGCATGTGAGCATAAATTACAGTTGGACCAACAAATTTAAATCCACGCTTCTTTAGATCTTTACTGATCTTCTCTGAAAGCTCGGTCTTTGCAGGAATTTCATCTATTTTCTTGAATTTATTTACGATTGGTTTATGATTGACAAATCCCCAAATATAATTACTAAATGACCCAAATTCATTTTGGATTTTTATAAATTCTCTCGCATTGGAAATTGTTGCTTTGATCTTTAATTTATTTCTAATTATTCCTTCATTTTGCAACAACTCTTTATATTTTTCATCATTGAATAAAGCAATTTTTTTGTAATCAAAATTATCAAACGCTTTTCTGAAATTTTCTCTTTTTTTCAAAATAGTTAACCAACTCAATCCTGCTTGAAATGTTTCCAATACCAAAAACTCAAATAATTTACCATCATCAATTACAGGAATTCCCCATTCGCTATCGTGATATTTAATATATAACGGATCGTTTCCTACCCAAGCACATCTTTTTATTTTTTCATCATTTTTTGTTTTCATTTTTTAAATTTATTAATTTATTCCGTCGGTCTATTAGCGAGATCATCTAATCTCACCTAATGTTCCACATTTAATTCTTCATATTCATAATTTAAGAAAACTTCCATCATCTTTTGTCTTTGGTAATTTATGTATTTTATTTTCTAACCAGCCAATCTTTTTCACATTCGCATCATCAAATTTTGACACATAAGGTTTAATATCGAGTAACGGTGTTCCTTCAATCATATCCATATTTTTTATATAAAGTATATTTCCCTCAATTTTGATAAGATTAACAATTGATAATCCAATAGAATTTGGTCGAGACGGAGCACGCGTTGCAAAAACACCTCGAAACTGATCATCCATATATGGCTTAACTTTTAATTTAAATTTTTTAGACAAATGAAAATAAAATAGCAATTGAATATGAGAAAATCCGTCCAAATCACTTAATCCTTCCACATATTCCGGAAATATTTCTATCGTGCCTTCTATCTCTTTTACAGCAGAAGATTGGATTGGCGTTCCTTTCATTTTTTTATATGGTGAATGAATAATTCCAATTGGCTTGAATTCTATTTGTTTCATATATCACTCCTTTATTAACTAAAAGAACATCTTATTAAAAATTTTGTCAAATTCATCTAAATATTATATAAGTTAAATAAATTCGTTAAATTTTAATAGAAAAAAATAGGAAATCACTTGATTATTATACTTGTTTTCATTATAATAAAAACAAAACAAGGAATTTGACCATGAAAAAAATATCACATAATAAATTAAATCTATTTGTGTTGATATCACTAATTACAATAATGATTTTAACAAATAGTTGTTCTACAATAAAATACAGAAAGGTAAATATTCCACATTCAACGCCAGAATATAATCAAAAAATAAAAAAGCTATATGATGAATGCAATCTCTCTTCTTTCAATTTACGATATGATATTTTCCGTAAAGCAATTGTCGGACATAAATATATTGAATTAAATAATTCTAATATTATTACAATTATTGATTTTTCTCAACCCTCAACGGCGAAAAGATTTTATGTAATTGATATTAAAAAACGGAAATTGTTATTTAATACTTTTGTTGCTCATGGTGAAAATACTGGCGAAAATCAGGCAATAAATTTCTCAAATATCAACAATTCAAGACAAAGCAGTTTAGGATTTTTTAAAACAGGTGAAACATATTCAGGTGACCACGGCTACTCTATTAGAATTGATGGGATTGAAAAGGGAATCAATAATAAGGCTCGTAAGAGAGATATTGTAATTCACGGTGCAGATTATGTCAGTAAAAATTTTATTGATGAAAATGGTCGTCTCGGAAGAAGTTGGGGCTGTCCGGCTTTACCAATGAATATTAAAGACAAAATTATTGATGAAATAAAAAACGGAAGTTGCATATTTGTTTATGCCAATGATGAAGAATATTTGGGGAGATCTTTTTTTATTGAATAGAAATAATTTTTTATAAATATCTAAATAATTAGAACAATAATCACAAACATCTTTATTTGATGTCCAAACAATTTAAGCTTTTCACTTTTTAAATAATTAAATTAGAATTTTTAAAAATAAAAATTCAACCCTAAACCAATACGAGTATTTATTTCTGAACTCTCCAATTTCACTATTTTGTTTTTCGTTTGACTATCACTAACATACCGATAATCATAATTTGCATTATATTTTGTATTAAATAAACGAATATTTGAAAATAAAGAGAGTGATTCATTAAATGAATACTCAACACCAAATCCACAATTAATATTTATTGGAGAATTGATCTGTTTAATAAATTCTTCTTTATTATCTTCAACAGTATATGAAGTTGGAGTATCATTAAATAATTCTTCATTTTCTTCATTATAAAATGCAATTTGCTTACCACCTCCAATTAATAAATAAGGACTAACTTTATGATTCATTAAGTCATTAAAATAAAATTTAAAACCCACATTAAATACAACACTTTTTATACTAGCCATATTTTTTTTACCATAATTATATTGATCTCCATCTGCATAATCAGTATGTGTTTCATTTCGGATTTTTGCATATAAACTTGTATAGCCAATATCGAATGTAAAATTCATTCTACTTGTCAATCTATAAGAAAACTGTCCCTCTATCATAGATGCGTTAGAAGACACATATCGTGGATAAACACTTCCATAATTCTCAGCAACAAAAATAAAATTACTGGAATAAATAGGGACATAAAATATTCCAAATGACAAGCGATTTAAATTAGCATTCTCATCTTCATATTTGTCTTTTTTATTTTTGCCATTTATTTGCGATAGATTTTTTGAAAATTGTTTTTTCTTTTTAGCTTTCTCTTGCTTCCTCTTCTGTTTAGCTAAAAATGTTTTACGCTTTAAAATATATTTTTCAATTGAATTAAAATCTGATAAAAAACCACTCGTTTTTTTATAAATTATGCCTTTCTCATCTAACACGATTTTTTTCACATTGACAATTCCTGTTCCTGATTCATAATCATGATCGCCATATTTTAAAATAATTTTTTCTTCATCTAATTTTGAAATAATACAAGGAATAACTTTTCCTTGATCTAGAATAACAGTATCCGGATAAGTTTGATTTTGCGAGAAAAGTAATATTGGAATAACCAATAACATTGATAATTTTTTTTTCATCTTAAATCTCCTTATTTTAATTTATTTTTTTCATTATTTTAAAAGTACAAAAATAATATTAATTAACAAAAGGATTTTAACATTAATGGCTATCTATAATTTCAAAAATATATTATCAAGAATTAAAGTTTGATTAATAATATAAAACATTTGCATTTTGCACTTATGTTCATTATATTATAGGTGGAAATTGAAATAAGGGAGTATAATGCCACGACATCAAAAGGATAGGATTATTTTCAGACCACCTGTTTTTACAGATTTTAAACCGGTTGGAATTAGAAATAATCTATTAAATAAAATATCATTGACAATAGATGAATATGAAGCAATTCGTTTAGCTGATTATTTTGGCAACGAACATCTAGAAGCTGCTAAAAAAATGGAGATATCTCGTTCGACATTTACGAGATTAATTAAAAATGCTCACAAAAAAATAGCGGAATTTTTTGTTGAAGGTAAAACATTACAAATTAACGGAGGAAATATTCATTTTCGTGAAAATATAATAAAATGTTACTCATGTGGTTACATGTTTACAGGAAATTTTGAAAATAAAATTACTAAGTGTCCATCTTGTGGTTCAAAAAATTTGAATGATCTCGCTAAGGGATTTGGGCATGGTGAATGTTGTCAAAATAGAGGTAGAGATAGAGGCAGAAAAAGATAGACATTGATGGACATTTGTAGGCATTGGTTGAAATTGTAGGACAGAAAAAACGAAAAAATGGAAAATATATTCAATAAAATAAATTATAAATTAAAAATAAAGGAGGTAAATTATGGCACGAGGTAACAGACAAGGTCCAGACGAAATGGGACCAATGACAGGCAGAGGGTTAGGATACTGTAATGGTTACGATAGCCCTGGATTTACAAAAGGCACACCACGAGGTGGTGGCGGATTTGGTTTTGGACGAGGATACGGCTGTGGTAATGGCCGTGGATTTGGAAGAGGATTCCAAGGAGGAGCAGGAAGAGGTTTTGACAATTATGGTCGTGGATATAGAAATTCAGAATTTGTGCAAAATCCAAATTATGGCGTTCCACAATATTCTAAAGAAGACGAAGAAAAGTATCTCGAAACAGAAATTAAAGCACTCAAAGAACAAGTTTCAGCCACAGAAAAACGCCTGTCAGAATTGAAGAAAAAAGATGAATAATTCATCAAAGATAGGCGGCATTATTGTCGCCTATCAATTTTTCTTAAAAGGGAGATAAAAAATGAATAATGGTAAACATCAAGACGGTTTTAAATATAGAAATGCAAGAGATAAAAGTCATAAAGGCAGAAACTCTTTAATTGGAACAATTTTTACTGCTATCGCTGGGACTGCTATTAAGGATCTCACAAGCGAAAATAGTAAAATTAGAAAATTATTTAAACAATTTTCTCCTACCAAACAAGTAAAAGGCAAAACAGAGAGTAAACAAAACCAAATTGATGAAAAAGAAATTATTGATACTGAATATAAAAATGTTGGAAAAGGAGAAGAAAATGATTAACTTTAGTAATGGAAATGGAATGGGGAAAAATAGAGGAACAGGACAAGGAAGAGGACGCGGAGAAGGTAAAGGTATGGGACGAAACAAAGGTGGAGCTTTTGGACCAGGAGGCATGTGCGTATGTCCCAAATGCGGAGAGAAAGTTTCTCATAAGCTTGGATTAAAATGTACAGAAATAAAATGCCCCAAATGTGGGAATAGATTAGTAAGAGAAGAGTTATTAAACAAATAAAAATAAAAAAAGGAGAAGAAAAGTTATGAAATTTAAAATTGATGAAGATTTATGTATTGGATGTGGAGTTTGTGAAAGTGAATGTGATGCTGTATTTGAAATGCAAGATGATGCAAAAGCACATATAATCGCAAATCCTGCTCCGGCTGATGCTGAAGATGATGCTTTATCAGCAGAAGAATCTTGCCCAGTTGATGCAATTTCACACGAATAGCAGAAAGATTTATAAGTGAGTAAAACATCAATTGATATTGCTTGGAACAAGAAGATGTCTTTCAAGACATCAGTTAGTGGCCATGAAATAATATTAGATGCAAATAAAAATGTTGGAGGTGAGGATAAAGGTCCGCCTCCAAAACCATTTATGCTTGTTTCATTAGGTGGATGCACGGGAATGGATGTTATTTCTATTTTGAATAAAATGCGAGTGGAAGTTGAAGATTTTCATGTCAAAGTAGAAGGTGAATTAACTGAAGAACACCCGAAGCATTATTACAGAATACATGTAATTTATGAATTCAAAGGTAAAAATTTACCAATGGCTAAAATTAAAAAAGCAGTTAATCTTTCAGAATATCGATATTGTGGCGTTTCCGAAACATATAGACAAGCGATGGAATTGACTTCGGAAATCAAAATAATTAATTAACAGAACTCAATTGAATAATCTTTTAATTACTAAATTATTTTTATCCGAATAATTGTCGGGTAATTTTTTATGTCTTTCAAAAAATAAAAAAGGAACAAAATGAACAGAAAAATAGCAATCCCAACTACAAATGGAATTTTAAGTGCACATTTTGGACATTGTGAAAAATTTGCAATTTACGAAGTAGATAATAACCAAATAGTAAAGGAAAATTTTGTATCTCCCCCATCTCATGAGCCGGGTTCACATCCAGCTTTTTTAAGAAATTTGGGTTGTGATACGATTATAGCAGGTGGAATGGGAGTAAAAGCTCAACAGCTTTTACAACAAAATAATATTGAAGTAATTATTGGATTACAATCAGATAATCTTAAAGGACTTGTAGAAGCTTACATATCTGATGAATTGGAATCAAAAGATAATCTCTGCGATCATTAGAAAGAAGTTATAATGAAAATTGCAATTGCAAGTGGTAAAGGTGGAACCGGAAAAACTACTCTATCAACCAATTTATCATCTTTTTTATCTGAAACGGAGTCAATAATTTTAGTTGATTTGGATGTAGAAGAACCAAATTCAGGTTTGTTTATAAATGGTAATTTAGTTCATCAAGAAGATAAATTCAAAATGATCCCGGAGTGGATCAATAACCAATGTCAGCTTTGTGGAAATTGCCAAAAAGTATGTAACTTTAATGCTGTAATGAAACTCGGTAAAAGAATAATGGTTTTCCCAGAGCTTTGCCATGGATGTTATGCATGTTCAGAATTATGTCCAACAAATTCATTACCAATGAAACCAAAAAGAATGGGAGAACTGAAACATTTTAAATTGGGCAATCTTGATTTTATTGAAAGTAAACTAATTATCGGTGAAGAACAAGCGGTTCCATTGATCAAGCAAACATTGGAATATGTTGATAAAAAATTCCCAAAAGATAATATTATTAAAATTTACGATTCACCACCTGGAACTTCGTGCCCTGTGATCGAAGCGACAAAAGATGCAGATTTAGTTTTATTGATTACGGAACCTACACCTTTCGGATTACACGATTTGAAATTAGCCGTGGATACGATGAAAGAACTGAATAAAAATTTTGGAATTGTGATTAACAGATATGGAATAGGAGATGACAAAGTTCTTTCATATTGCAAAGATAATAATATTCCAATAATCGCAAAAATACCTAACGACAGAAAAATTGCAGATTTGTATTCTGATGGAAAATTACATAATAAAGTAATTCCAGTAGTGAAAAAACAACTTGAGAAAGTGAGAGATTATATTTTAGAATATCAAACGAAGAAAATGAAATGAAAGAAATAGTTATTGTCTCAGGAAAAGGCGGAACAGGAAAAACATCTATCACTGCTTCATTTGCATATCTTGGCGGTAAAGATGTAATTGTTGCAGATTGTGATGTAGATGCAGCTGATATGCATCTTTTATTGAAACCTGACTTTGGAAATCCTAAAGATTTCTACAGTGGATTACTTGCAAAAATAGATCAAGAAAAATGTATTAAATGTGGAAAATGTGCTGCCGTTTGTAGATTTGATGCTATCCCTATTATTAATGGAAAATTTATTGTTGAACCATTAAATTGTGAAGGATGTGGATATTGTCCGTTAGTTTGTCCAACAGATGCAATTGAAATGAATGAACAAAATGTTGGGAAATTATTTATTTCGGATATAAAAACCGAATCTAAAATGGTTCATGCATCACTTAAAATCGGTGCAGATAATTCAGGTAAATTAGTTGCAGAAGTCAAAAATAAAGCGAAAGAAATAGCAGAAAATGAAGAGAAAAAATTTATCTTAGTTGATGGCTCACCCGGAATTGGTTGTCCTGTAGTTTCTTCACTTTCCGGAGCAAATTTTGTAGTATTGGTAACAGAACCATCAGTTTCAGGAATTCACGATTTGAGACGAGTTTATCAAGTAATAAAAAAATTCGGTATAAAAGCTGGATGTATTATAAACAAAGCAGATGTAAATAAAAATAAATCTAAAGAAATTCACAATTTTCTTGAAGAAGAAAAAATTGAATTTATTGCCGAGATTCCTTATGATGAAAATTTTACAAAAGCAATGACTTATGGAAAAACGATTGTTGAATATGATAATGGAGAGATAAAAAAGATATTAGAAGATAGTTGGGAAAAAATAAAGGAGTTGGCAACGAATCTTTAAAGACGGAAAGATAGATTAGAAAGCAGAAAAGAAATAAAAGAAAGGAAAAAAAATGAAAATTGTATTAACAGCAAAAGGTAAAAGTTGGGATTCAAAGATAGACCCAAGATTTGGAAGAACGGAATATATATTTATATATGACGAAGATAGTGATAAAATTGAGACATTAAATAATGCAGCAGTTGTTTCTGAAGCACATGGAGTTGGTCCAAAAACAGCTCAAAAGATTTTTGATGCTAACGCCGATATTTTAATTACAGGAAATGGCCCTGGCGGAAATGCTAAAACAGTTTTGGAAAGCGGAAACTTGGATATTTATGTCGGTGCAAGTGACATGACATTAAAAGAGGCTTACGATGCCTATAAAAATGGTAAACTTAAAAAATTCTAATACAAACAATTTGGAAGTTATTCTTTGGAGAATAAAATGAAAAAACTTAAAGTAGCTTTTGCCACTGATGATGGTAAATCTTTTATGAGTCGACATTTTGGTGATGCTGAACATTACTATATTTATGAAATAGATAATAATAATGCTGATTTCATAAAAAAAATTGATAACACTACTGAAGAAGAAAAAATTCATGCCGATCCCAAAAAAGCAAAAGGAATTACAAATCTACTCAGTGAAGAAAATGTAAATGTTGTTGTTTCAAAAATTTTCGGTCCAAACATTAATCGTATTAAGAAAAAATTCGTTTGTATAGTTGTAAAAGATGAAAAAATCGAAAAAAGTATAAATAATATTTGCAATAATATGGAAAATATTTTTCGCGAATGGGAAAAAGGTAAAGAAAGAAAACATTTGTCTTTTTAATTATACAAAATAATTTTTCACCAAGGGGGATATATGAAAATCACAATAGTTTACGATAATACTTCGTTCAAAGAAAATTTGACAGCTGATTGGGGATTTTCGTGCGTTATTGAAACAGATAAACGAAAAATTTTATTTGATACCGGCGGAAGTGGAAAGATCCTTTTGAAAAATCTTGCGAGTTTGAATTTTGATCCGCTATCTATTGATGATATAATTATTTCTCATCCTGATTTTGATCATATTGGAGGACTTGCTACATTTTTACTTTTGAATAAAACTGCCACTATTCATATTCCTATTTCATTCCGTGGAATTCGTTATCCAAATGAAGTGAAATACTACGATGAACCAACAAAAATTTACAATAATATTTTTCTATCGGGAGAATTAGATAAAAAAGAACAATCTTTGGCAATTAAAACCGGAAAAGGATTAATTCTCATAATTGGCTGTGGACATCCGGGTGTAGAAAAAATAATGGACTCTGTCTCAAAGTTTGGAAATATCTATGCAATTGTCGGTGGATTGCATGACTTTAAAGAATTTAAAATTTTAAAAGATATTGAAAAGATCTGCCCTATTCACTGCACAAAATACAAAGAAAAAATCAAATCTCTATATCCGAAAAAATATATTGAAGGCGGAGTTGGAAAAGTTATTGAATTTTAATAATTATAATGGAGATAATAAAATGAACATATCAAATCGTGTAAACAATATCAAAAAGTCAGCAATTCATGAAATGACTCGATTATCAAAACAATATGATGATGTAGCTTTTTTGTCTTGGGCAAAGCCAACTTCAGGGACACCCAAACATATTAACAAAGCTGCTATTTCTGCAATTGAAAATGGATTAGTAGGTGGTTATTCTCAAAGTGATGGCTTACCTGAACTAAGAAAAGAGATAGTGAAAAAATTAAAAAGAGATAACAATATTGAAGCAAATATTTCACAATTACTTGTAACTGTTGGAGCGATTGAAGGATTAGCAGCAGCTGTTATGGCAACAATTGACCCCGATGATGAAGTAATTTTACCAACGCCAACTTATTCAACTCATATTCGTCAAGTAGAATTAGCTTCAGGTAAGCCCGTATTAGTTCCTTTAATTGAAGAAGAAGATTTTGCATTAGATATTGAAGCAATAAAAAAGGCAATAACTTCCAAGACAAAAGCAATAATGTATTGCACACCAAATAATCCAACTGGCACAGTTTTTTCAGAAAATAATTTAAGGAAATTAGCCGATCTTGCTTTAGAAAACAATCTTACAATTATCACCGATGAAGCTTATGAATATTTTACATTTGACGGCAAAAAACATTTTAGCATTGCCTCAATACCGGAAATGAAAAAAAATGTTATTACAGCATATACATTCACTAAAAGTTATGCAATGACAGGTTGGCGTATCGGCTATATACATGCAGACGAGGGAAATATTCCTCAAATAAAAAAAGCACATATCCCTTTTGCTATTTGCGCTCCAGTTGTCTCTCAATATGCTGCAATTGGTGCTTTAAAAGGTAGCCAAGAATGTATAAAAGAATTCAGACAACATTATTTAGAAATGAGAAATTTAATGTGTGAACGATTGGATAAATTAGATTCTGTCTTTCAATATAGTAAACCCAGCGGTTCGTATTTAATGTTTCCAAAAATTTTGGGAAATGCCGGAAAAGATTCAATAGAATTTAGTAAAAAATTATTAAATGATATTAAGGTTTCAACTACTCCTGGAATAGCGTTTGGTCCTACAGGTGAAGGTCATATAAGATTATCTTTCTGTGTTTCCAAAGAAATGATTAACAAAGCGTTCGACAGAATGGAAAAATATTTTAAATAAAAATACGAGCTTATGACACAAGAATGTAAATGGTATTGCTGTTGTCCAATCAGATATTATACCGAAGATGGTAAGTTAGATAAAAAATGGTCAGAAGAATATTGTCATGGCAACTGGGAAAAATGTATCAGATATCAAAAAGAAGAAAATGGAATTTATCACCCCGATAACTTATTACCAAATGGAGAAATAGATGAAAACTTATCTTGATTGTTTCCCTTGTTTTATGCAACAAACTCTCAGAGCGGCAAGAATTTCCACAAATGATGAAACAAAGATCAAAAAGCTTTTAGATGAAGTAGGAATGATGTTAAAAGATATTCCTATGGAAAGCACACCACCGGAAACCGGTGAAATCATTTATAAAAAAATAGCAGAAATAACAGGAAATAATGATCCTTACAAAAAAATAAAAGGACAAAATATTGAAGAAGGATTAAAATTATATCCAAAGTTGAAAGAAATTGTAAAAAATTCTGATGATAGACTTCTTACAGCAGTTCGGCTCGCAATTGCCGGAAATGTGATTGATCTTGGAATGGATAAAGAATTTAATATTGTTAAAGATGTGAAAAAGATTTTGAAACAAGATTTTGCTATTTTTGATTATGAACAATTTAAACGCCACTTGGATTTGCACGATGAAATATTATATATTGGTGACAATGCTGGCGAAACTGTCTTTGATAAAATTCTCATTGAAGAGCTCCCCCACTCTGTTACTTATGTCGTCAGAGAAATTCCTATAATAAATGATGTAACAATTGAGGAAGCAAAATATATTGGCATTGATAAATTGGCAAAAATTATTTCTTCCGGCACTACTGCTCCAGGAACTATTTTGAGATTATGCAACGATGACTTTATTAAAAAATTCAACAATGCAAGCATGGTTATCAGCAAAGGACAGGGAAATTATGAAGGACTTTCGGATGTAAATAGATCAATTTTTTTTCTTCTAAAAGCAAAATGTCCTATTATTGCTCGACATATTGGTGTCAAAGAAAACGATATCGTATTAAAAGGGATTAATTTAAATGTATAAATATCTTTTTGGACCAGTTCCATCTCGTCGCTTGGGAATGTCTTTAGGTATAGACCTAATTCCCACAAAAGTATGTTCACTAAATTGCGTTTACTGCGAATGCGGGGAAACTACAAATTTAACAATTGAAAGAAAAGAATATGTTTCATATAACAAAGTAACCAATGAGCTTGAGCATTATTTTAAAAACAATCCTGCTCCCGATTATGTAACTTTTTCCGGTTCAGGCGAGCCGACCTTAAATTTAAAAATCGGTGATATTATTAAATTTTTAAAATCAAATTATCCTTACATTCCTATTGCTATTTTAACAAATGGGACTTTATTTGATCAAAAGGAAGTAAGAACAGAGCTGTTAAATGCAGACCTTGTATTGCCTTCTTTGGATGCCGCATCTGAATTATCTTTTAAGAAAATTAATAGACCATTTCATACACTAAATATTAATAAATATATACAGGGGTTAATTGATTTCAGAAAAGAATATAGCGGAAAAATATGGCTTGAAGTGTTAATTCTTCCGGGATACAATGACAACAAGAAAGATTTAAAATTACTTAAAGATGCATTTGTAAAAATCAAACCTGATAAAATACAACTAAATTCACTTGACAGACCCGGAATATTAAATACCCTTCGTTCAGCTACAAGAAATGAATTGCAACAAATTGCCGATTTTTTGAATCTTGATAATGTTGAAATAATTGCATCCGCACCAAAAAGAAAAGAAATAAAATCTTACCGGAAAGATACCGAAACAGCAATTTTAGAAACAATATTTAGAAGACCTTGTACTCTTGATGATCTTTCTGAAATTCTTGGATTGCATAAAAACGAAATAAATAAATATCTTGATGTATTGGAATCGGATGATAAAATTGAAATTATCCGTCAATCAAGAGGGATATTTTATAAAATAAAAAAATGATATATATAACAATAATTTATTCGGGAAAAATATGAAAAAATTATCTGATTGGGAAAAAAAAACAGGAATTGATTTTCTTAAAAAAATTGGAATTAAAAAAAGTTACAAAGTTCTTGATTTTGGCTGTAACAATGGCAATTACACAATTCCAATCTCAACACTTGTAGAAAAAGGGGGGATTGTTTTTGCTATCGATGAAAATAAATCTGCACTTAATGAATTGCAGAAAAAATCCAAACTTATAAAATCTGACAACATTAAGATCATTCACACAAACGGCGAACTTTATTATAATATTGCTGATGATTTTTTCGATTTTGTTATGTTTTATGATGTCTTACATTATTTAAAACTTCAACAACGCACAATTCTTTATAAAGAAATATTCAGGGTTTTAAAAAGTAATGCAATCCTTTCTGTTCATCCAAAACATATTATTGGGAATTTCCCTTTAAATGAATTGCAAAATGTAAAATTGGATGAACTAATTAGTGAAATTGAAGATGTTGGTTTTAAATATAATGAGAAAATCTGCTCAGAGTTAAGTCATGATAATCATTTGGAAAATGGATGCATTATTAACTTTGTAAAACAATATTAGATTAGGGAGATTATTTGCCAAAAATAAAAGCATTTGAAAAAAATTACAGAAATATAAAAATAATTATATAAAATATTAGGAGAAAAAATGACAAACAGAAGAATGAAAATTGATAAACTATTTTACAATAAAATGGAAGCAAAAGCTTCAAAAAGAAAAAATGACAATGTTATACGAAACAGCATTCTGAATGTTGGACTGGATGAGACAGCTTTAGATCACAAATCAAAAACAAATATGCAACATTCATTTTCCTTATAACTTAAAACAGGCAAGATCACATCACAAAATAAAAGTGGCAGATGTTGGCTTTTTGCCGGATTGAATACAATGAGATTCAAAATAATGAAAGATCTTAATCTGAAGAATTTTGAACTCTCACAAACATACCAAATGTTCTATGATAAAATTGAAAAAGCAAATTACTTTTTAGAAAATATTCTTGATACAATGAAAGAAAAAACAGATTCAAGAATTATTATGTGGCTTTTAAGTGGGCCACTTAATGATGGCGGACAGTGGGACATGTTCACAAGCATTGTAGAAAAATATGGAGTTGTACCGAAAGAAACTATGCCGGAAACATTCGCCAGCAGTAACTCAGCAAGAATGAACAATATTCTTACTTTGAAACTGAGAGAATACGCTTCTGAATTACGAAAAAATTATCAAAATGGAAGAACGATTGAACAATTAAAAGATGATAAAAAACAAATGGTTATTGAATTTTATAGATTGTTAACCATGTTTTTGGGAATTCCTCCAAAAGAATTTACTTTTGAATATACCGATAAAGATAAAAAATTTCATCGTGATTTGAAAATTACACCAAAAGAATTTTATTCCAAATATGTTGATATTAATTTGAAAGATTATGTAAGCATTATTAACGCCCCCACAAAAGACAAACCATTTAATAAAACATTTACGGTTCAATTCCTTGGGAATGTCGAAGGTGGAAATGATGTAAAATATCTCAATGTAGATATGGAAACATTTAAAAAATTAGCGTTAGCACAACTTCAAGATAAAACACCTGTTTGGTTTGGTAGTGATGTTGGGAAAAAAATGCATAGAGAAAAAGGAATTTTGGATGAAAATATTTACACTTATGAAGAAGCACTTCAATCAAAATTCGATCTTGATAAAGCCGGACGACTCGATTATGGAGAAAGTTTAATGACTCACGCAATGGTCTTTACAGGTGTGAATTTAATTGACAATGTTCCAAATAGATGGAAAGTTGAAAACAGCTGGGGCGAAAAAAATGGTAAAAAAGGTTATTTTGTGATGAGCGATAAATGGTTTGAAGAATACACTTATCAAATTGTAATTAACAAAAAATATCTTTCCGACGAATTGAAAAAAGCGTGGGATTCAAAGCCAATTATATTAAAACCTTGGGACCCAATGGGATCTTTAGCATTATAAAAATGAATACTATTTTAACAGAAGAAAAATCAAAAAATAATTTTATGGCATTTATCTGGCATGGGATTTTCCTATCGCTTGCATCCAACTTTATGGATATTCACACAATTATACCATCAATGTTAATAAAAGCCGGGGGAAATGCGATTTTACTGGGAATCCTAACTGCAATAATGATGGGCGGATCCAGTATAATGCAAATTGTTTTTTCAGGATTATTATCAAACAAAACGCATAAGAAAAGCTCTCTTTTGTTAGGAATAAACTTTAGAGTTGTTACACTTTTGTTATTAGCTCTTATACTTTCCCAATCTAATTCTATCAGCAACAATATGATTATTTTCTCCATTTTTATTTTAATAACGATCTTCTCATTCAGTGGCTCTTTTGCAAATATTTCTTATGTTGATATTATGGGAAAATCTATCATAAATAAAAAACGAAAACATTTTTTCTCATTAAAACAGACAATCAGTAGCATTGGAATTTTTGTTTCCGCTATCATTGTGCGTGCTTTACTCAAGCGTTTTTCCTATCCGTATAATTACGGTATATTACTTTTAGGTGCAGGAATATTGTTATTCATTGCCTCCTTAGGGTTTTGGAGAATCAAAGAAATTAGCGTTAAAGTAAAAAAGAAGCTAAGTTTTTGGAATTTTTTTAGAATGATCCCACATGAAATTTCACAAAATTCCAACCTAAAAAATTATTTATTTATCATTAATTTATTGGGTCTTGCTTTTAGTTTCATCCCATTTATGATTTTGTTTGCTAAGAAAAATTTTGAGCTAAGTTATATCTTGATTGGAAATATTCTTCTTTTTAAAGTAATAGGAATGTTAATAACAAGCATAATTCTTTATAAGCAATCGAAGAAATTTGAATATAAAAAACTCTTATATTTCAGTTTTGCTTTTGGTACAGCTCTCCCTATTTTGAGTTTAATCTTTAGCAGTAACTATCTTATGTATCAATTAATTTTTATTCTTACCGGCGTTTTCATAACTTCTTTTGGAATTGCTAAAAGTGGAATTTTAGTAGAAATATCAAATAATGAAAATCGAGCAACTTACGCAGGTATTTCTGGTGCCGGAAGTATTTTACCAATGATTTTTCCACTTATTGCCGGTATTTTGATATCCATTTTGGGATATAATTTTACATTTATTATGGTGTCATTAATTGTTGCTTCCAGTTTTATTTTTATAAAGAAATTAAGATGTAAATAATAAGAAGTAAAATAAATGAAAAAAATCTATCCTGACTCTAAAGTAGAAATTCAAGGTTTCGCAGCAAAGTTTTATGATAATCTATTGAATTTTGTTACACTTGGTGGTTACAGTATATTCATAAAAAAAGCAATTAAGTCAATAAATATTAATCCAAATGACAAGATTATCGATTTCGGTGCCGGAACCGGAAGAAATGCTCTGTTGATGAATAAATATCTTTCCGAAAAAGGTGAAATTTTCGGATTGGAAATTTCAGAATTGATGATATCTCAATTTAAAAGCAAGACAAAAAATTACAAAAATATAAGTGTGATAAATCAACGAATTGATCAGCTTTTCAAACTGGAAAAAAAATATGATAAAGTTTTTATTTCATTCGTGTTACACGGCTTTCCTTTTGAAATTCAGAAGAATATTATCCAAAATGCTTTCAATGCTTTGAAAGAAAACGGTGAATTTATTATTCTTGATTTTAATGAGTTTTTTGCCGATAAGACACCGCTCTATTTTAGAATTCCATTTAAAATAATCGAATGCAAATACGCTTTTGAATATGTAGAAAGAGATTGGAAACGAATTTTATTTGAATTTGGATTTGACGATTTTAAAGAAAAATTATTTTTAAAAAAACATATTCGTTTGTTAAAAGCAAAAAAGAGGTAAAATAATGAAACTACTGATGATCTATACAGATAAATTTTCTTATAAAACCAACATCAAAAATTTGGAATCTGTTGAAAAATATGAAGAAAATAAACATATTGAAAATACACTTGTTGGCTTCATTCAAGTCGAAAAAAAAGACGAGGATAATATTTCCAAAATTGAAACGAAAATGATCAAAAATCTGAAATGGGCAGCTAAAAAAAACGAAACAAACAACATTATCTTACATTCATTTGCGCATTTATCAATGAGCAAAGCAGAGGAAGGAATAACAAAAGATTTATTTGATCGTGCAGAAAAAAGATTAAAAAAATCCGATTACGAAATTTCACAAACTCCGTTCGGTTATTTTCTGGATTTAGACATTCAAGCTCCTGGAGAATCATTAGCAAGAATTTTTAAGGAATTCTAAATGATAGAAAAAGCTGTCGAAATTATTAAAAACGCAAAACACATCACAGCTTTTACAGGTGCAGAAATTTCTGTAGAAAGCGGAATTCCGCCTTTTCGCGGAGAAAATGGATTGTGGAATAAATTCGATCCTATATTTTTGGACATCAATTATTTTCATCAAAACCCGTTTAAATCATGGAAACTGATTAAGGAAATTTTTTACGATTTCTTTGGAAAAGCAAAACCAAACACTGCTCACTTTGCTTTGTCTAAAATGGAAAAATTAGGTTATTTAAATTCTATTATTACACAAAATATAGATAATCTTCATCAAAAAGCAGGAAGTAAAAAAGTTTGGGAATTCCACGGAAATTCTCGTAATTTAATTTGTATGAATTGTAATGAAATTTATTTGGCAGCAAATACAAACTTATCTCATTTGCCACCGAAATGTGAAAAATGTAGAACTGTTCTTAAACCGGATTTCATTTTCTTCGGTGAACCAATACCAGAACCAGCAGGATCAAAGTCATTTTCTGAAGCAAAATTATCTGATGTTTTTATTTTGATTGGAACAACCGGTGAAATTATGCCTGCTTCTATGATTCCGATTGAAGCAAAACGAAATGGTGTGAAGATCATCGAAGTAAATACCCAACCTTCAAATTATACAAACACAATAACCGATGTTTTCTTGGAAGGTAAAGCAACAGAAATAATGGGTAACTTGCTGGAATCTCTGAAGAAAAAATAAAATGAAAATTACATTAATTTATAATAATACTTCAATAAATGATGATATAATTGCAGATTATAGGTTTTATTGTTTTATTGAAGATGGAATTGAAGAAATATTTGAGTTGTAAAATGTATTCAAAAAAAGAACTTCAAAATTGTAAACTCTGCGAATTATATAGAACTCGCTTAAATGCTTTAGCAGGAGAAGGTAACAAAAATGCAAATATAATGTTGATTGCTCAAGCTCCGGGAAAATTGGAAGATAAGGAAAATAAAATGTTTGTTGGACCTTCCGGTAAAATGCTTGATAAATTGTTGTTGCACACTCAAATTTCCAGAGATGAAATTTATATGACAAACTTGATAAAATGTAACCTTCCACAAAACAGAAGACCAAAACAAAGAGAAATTAAAGTTTGTTCCCAATATTTAGATATGGAAATTTCAGAAATTGAACCAAAAATAATAGTTCCCCTTGGTTACTATGCAACCAAATATATATTTGAGAAAAATGGATTAAGAGAGTTTTCTAAAAAGGAATTTCCTGCATTAATTGGAAAAATATTTATTTCAGAAAATTATAAAATATTTCCTTTATCTCATCCTGCATCAATATTATACCATAATGAATTTATATTCAAATCTCTTGAGAATTTTAGTAAACTGAAAAAAATGGAGAGAAATTGAGAGTAGCATCTATAAAAAATAATAAAAAAGTTTTGGACATTGCTTGTAACAATTGTAAAATTCGTCAGTTTTAATGTAATTTTAATAAAGAAGGAGATTTATGAAATTAGAACATTTAGGAATAACTATTGATAATGTAAATGAAGTAACCAATTTTTATGAGAATATTTTTAAAATGAATAAAGTACGATCTTTCGAACTGAATTCAAATCTTGCTGAAAAAATATTCAATATTTCACAATCGGTTGAAGTATATTTAATGCAAAATGATTATATTACAATAGAATTGTTTATTCACAAAGAGATGAAGAAACCTTCTTTTGATCATTTTTGTCTTTCTTTTGATGATAGACAAAATGTTGTTAAACAAGCAATAAAAAATGGTTATAAAGTTATTATCAAGAAACGAAAATATTCTGATTTAATATTTATCAAAGATAATACCGGAAATATTTTCGAAATAAAGGAATCAAAATGATAAAAATTAAAAATGCAAAAGAAATTGAAAAAATGAGAAAAGCTGGAAAATTAGCGGCACAATTGTTAAATTATATTGAACCATTTGTGAAAGAAGGCGTTTCGACACTTTATTTAAACGATCTATGCGAAGAATTTACAAAAAAGCATGGTGCAATTTCCGCTCCGCTAAATTATAACGGATTCCCAAAGAGTATCTGCACTTCAATAAATAATGTTGTATGTCATGGTATTCCTTCGGAAAAAGATATTCTAAAAGACGGGGATATTGTCAACATTGATGTTACTGTGATTTTAAATGGATATCACGGAGATACTTCCCGCACTTTTATTATCGGAAGCGTTGACAAAAAAATAAAAAGTTTAGTTAGACGAACGGAACAAGCGATGTATAGAGGAATCGATGCCGTAAAATCCGGGGAATATTTATATAAAGTTGGTAAAACAATTGAAAAATATATCAGTAAATTTGGATATTCAATTGTTAGAGATTACGGCGGACACGGAATAGGGAAAGTTTTTCACGAAGATCCTCATGTTTTTCATTACTATTCAAGAGAAAATAGAATACGATTAAAATCAGGTATGATATTTACTATTGAACCAATGATCAATTTAGGTTCCTACGAAGTTAATACATCTTCTGTTGATGGATGGACGGTTACAACAGCTGATGGAAGTTTAAGCGCCCAATTTGAGCATACAATTTTGGTAACTGATAAAGGAGCTGAAATTCTCACAAAAGTTTAAAAAGTTACTTTATGTAAGATAGTGAAAATAATTTAAGGTTAATAGCAATGAACAAGACGAACAAAAAGAATATATGTATTTTTCAAAATGAATAAAAAAATGAAATCACCAAAAAAACCAAATTCCAAAATAATAATTTTTGCTTTACTTTTATTTTATATTATTGTTACAAGTTGTTCTACACGCGAACTTACTAATAGTAAATTAAATATGAAAGAGCAAAATATTGCCGATTCCATCGGGATATCATATAATGAATTACAGGAATTAAAACAAAGAAAACTTTATACTTTTTCAGAAAAAGAAGTAGATATTTATTTAAAGTATCTTTCTAAATATGAACCAGATATTAACTCCCGTGTAAAACATCTTGGACTGAAAAATATTGGTCAACCCTATGAATTGTATCTCCTCGGTGAATTTCCTTTTAGCATTTATGACACTCAACCACTATATTGTTTAGAAAAAAGTGATTGTGTTGTTTTTGTGGAACATACTTATGCGATGGCACTCGCTTATGATTGGAATTCATTTTTTTAAATTTTACAAAAAATTCGTTATAAAGATGGAGATATTTCATTAGTAACTAGAAATCATTATGCAACTTTAGATTGGAATCAAAATAATTCTTGGCTTGTTACAGATATAACAGACTCTTTAGGTGGGTCAACTGTGAAAACTAACAAAACAACTTATAACAAAAATCGCTTTTTTAGTAAATGGAATTTGAACACAAATATTCCTGTTGACTCAATAGTATGGAGTTACATTCCTGCAGAAAAAATAGACTCTATAAAGAGTTTACTTCAAACCGGTGATCTTGTTCAAATTGTTCGTGGTACAGAAAAAGAAAATGGAAAATGGGTTGGACATTTTGGATTGATAATTCTTGATAAAAATGGTAATGTAAATTTACTTCATTCAACACCGCCAAAAGTAAAAATACAATCTCTTATGAGCTATGTAAATAATGGAATTCAATCGAATATTGAAAAGAAACGAAAAAATGTTGAGATCATTAGAAAGAATAAAAAAATAAAGAAATATAATGATAAATTAAAAAATAGTATTATTAGAAAACATATCTTTAAACTCAAAAAAATACAAAAAGAAAAAATATATTTTTACGGATTAAGATTTTTGAGATTGCAAACCGATCCTCTAAAAAATTTAAAATGTGTAAAAAAAATTAGCAACGAACAAATCGAACAAAACAAACAAAAAGAAAAAAAAATAACTGAGAGGGAAATTTATTGCCAATATAAAAAATCCTGAAGGGATTAAATATAAATAACTGCAGGCGCCAGCCTGTAGAATAAATGACCACACAACAACAAAACTCCGCAGGAGTTTAACTATTATAATTGTTTAATCGTTAGTGAAAATTTTTAATAAAATGAAAAAATATTTATTATAATTCAACTTCTTCGAAGTTGGAATAGTTTCCATACATTCGTTTTCTACCGATTCCATCGGCAGTTATTAAAATTAATCAACTCCGTTGATTTTCATTTTTTGTTTAACGACTTTATAAGGAAACCCTAATCACATAAAAAAATGTAACAAATAAGGTTTTATATTCATAATTTAAAAAAATTATTGTATCTTCGTTTAGTTACATAAAATTGGTGAAGAATGAATTTATTAGAATTAAATTACAAAAAAAATAAATTCTACCTTTTTAGGTTATAAAAATCAAAAAAGGAGGAAGTCATAAAAAAGTTAATGTACTTATTAGTTGTTTGGATTTTATTTTCTAGCTCTATACAAGGACAAACATGGGACAAGCAATATGATAAAATTGCAGAATCTGGGTATTCAGTATACAAAATTTGTGAAGTTGATAACGGATATATTTATGGAAATCTTGGAATTGGAGGCAAAATGAATCTGTTTAAAGTAGAAAAAGAAACAGGTGAAATTATCTGGCATAAAGAGCACAGAATTACTAATTATACATGGCCAGCAAAAATATTACCAATGACTGAAAAAAGACTATTAATTATTGGTTGTACAACATATGAACAATTTCTACTTATAACCGACAGTTTAGGAAATGAATTAAAAAAGAAGGTTTGGCAAACAGGTGGATATTATTTAAGTGGTTTAACAAAAATTGTTCAAAACAATGACAGCACTTACACAGCATTAGGATTTTTGGCAAATGAATCCAGCTCCAGTTATTTTTCTCTTGTAAAATTTGATAAAAATCTTGAAATCATTTGGGAAAAATCATATTTTGTTGGAGAAGGAAATATTTGTGCACAAAGTATTATTAAAGATGGAGAAAATTACATTGCTCTTGGGATTCTACGTGGTTCGGTTAATGCTTTAAAGCCTGGATTAATAAAGTTTGACAAAAACGGTAATATTTTGTGGCAAAAAAAATATCCAGAATATTCTTTTGCTGCAGGATTATCTAATTTAATAAATTTGTCAAATGGATATTTAGCCTCTAGTCTTTCAAGACACAATGGTAATGCTGGACCTGATTATGCAGCACTTATGAAAATTGATAAAAATGGCAATATTGTATTGTTTAAGGACAGTATTTTAGATTTTTTAGACTTTGGTTTGATGATTAAAGTTTGGGAAATCAATAATGAGTATGTAGGAGTTGTTAGAGCTCAACCAGCCCCTTATCCAGAAACTTATACTGTTAAAACAGACACTTTTGGAAATGTAATTGCATATAAAAAATGGAATCGAATAGGTGTACTCGACGCTATTTTAACTCAAGACCAACACTTATTAGTTGGAGGAGGAAATAGTTATTCTGAAAAACCATGGGCTTTTAAAACTTCTATACCAGGACCGATTAATATAGAACTCACTTCCTTTACTGCCCGTCAGAAAAAAAGCATTGTTATTTTCGTATGGCAAACTGGTTCGGAAACAGATAATTTTGGCTTCATTATTGAAAGAAGAAATAACGAAAATAAATGGATTGATATTGCAAGTTATACATATAACGAAGAATTAGAAGGTGCTGAAAATAGCTCTTCTTATATAAATTATCAATTTAAAGACGAGAATATTGTATCAGGCATGACTTATGATTATCGGCTCTCTAATGTAGATTATTTGGGTACAATTAGAATACTTAAAACAATAACTATTAATATAGCTGACAATTCTACAGATATACCAGAAAATTATGCTTTAGAACCAGCCTATCCAAATCCATTTAATTCAGCCACTACAATTTCTTATGATCTGCCAAATTCTTCTTTCGTAACAATATCTATTTATGATATAAACGGAAGATTTGTAGAAAAATTAGTTAATGAGAATAAAGAAGCCAGTTCATATTTTGTGAAGTGGAATACATCACAATTTAGTTCGGGAATATATTTATACAAAATCCAAGTAAATGATTTTACCGATGTAAACAAATGTATTCTTTTAAAATAACTGTTATGTAATTAAATAAAAAAATGTAATAAATAAAGTTCGATTGACAGAAAATGATTAGCAATTATTTATAAAAATAAATCTTTCATTTTAATGATAATTTCATTAAATTATAAGGTTTAAAAAAAGGAGAAAAAATGAAAAATTATGATGTAATTATTATTGGTGGTGGCCCATCAGGAATTGTTGCCGGTGTAACAGGCAAAAAACAAAATGTTAATAAAACTTTTTTAATGATTAAAGAAGAAGCAAAAGGATTAGTGCCATGTGGAATTCCATATGTTTTTCACGACTTAAATGATATTTCAAAAAATGCAATGACTCCTAAGCCATTTATTGATGCCGGTGGTGATGTTTTAATAGATAAAGTTGTAGATATTAACATTGAAGAAAAAACATTAAAAACAG
>JAUVLI010000049.1 GCA_030600775.1 Fidelibacterota bacterium
TGGACAACATGGTGTAAATATTATGGAGTTTTGTAAGGCCTATAATTCAAAAACGAAAGATAAAATGGGTTTGATCGTGCCGGTTATTATTACTGTATATAAAGACAGATCGTTTTCTTTTATTGTTAAGACACCACCGGCAGCGGTATTACTGAAAAAGGTAGCCAATATAGAAAAAGGTTCAGGCGAGCCTCAAAAGGACAAAGTTGCAAAAATAAAAAAGAAAGATTTAATAGAAATTGCGAAAATAAAAATGAAAGATCTTAATGCTCATACAGTTGAGCAAGGAGCCCAAATGATTGCAGGGACTGCAAGAAGTATGGGAATATTAGTTGAAGAATAGTGGAGGCGATTGAAAGAATGAAACATAGTCGTAGATACTATAGTAATTTAAAAGCTATAGATAAATTTAAAAATTATGATGTGATAGAAGGCGTTGATTTACTTAAAGAAACTTCAACAGCAAAGTTTGATGAATCAATTGAGATTTCGGTAAACTTAGGTGTGAATCCTAAATATTCAGAGCAGATGGTAAGAGGAACAGTTATTTTACCACATGGAACCGGAAAGAAAATCAGGGTTTTGGTTTTGACTCAAGGTGAAAAAGTCAAGGAAGCTGAAGAAGCAAATGCCGACTATGTGGGATTAGAGGAATACATTAAAAAAATTCAAGACGGATGGTTTGAATTTGATGTTCTGATAGTTTCACCGGATGTTATGAAGTTTGTCGGCAAATTAGGTCGAGTATTAGGTCCTAAGGGCTTAATGCCTAATCCAAAAAGTGGAACCGTAACCGATAATATCGGAAATGCAGTGAAAGACAGTAAGGCGGGAAAAATAAGTTTTAGAGTTGATAAGTATGGTATTATCCATTCAGCTATAGGAAAAGCATCTTTTGATAAAGAGAAGTTGGTAGATAATGTGAAAACTATGGTTAAAACAGTAATGAAGTTAAAACCAATAGGTTTAAAAGGGCAGTATATACGAAAGATCACACTTTCATCCACTCAAGGCCCAGGAATTAAAATTGATAAACAATCAGTATTGAATTAGGAGAGTAAGAAATGCCAACAAAAGATAAAATTGCTAAAGTTGAAAATATGGCTTCACTTATTAAGGATTCAAAAGCTATATATTTTTCTGATTGTTTAGGATTGAATGTAGAACAAATCAATGATCTCAGATCCAAAATGTTTGATAGCAATGTTAAAATGCAAGTAGCAAAAAATACATTGATCAAATTATCTTTAAAAAAAGCGGGTTATGATTTTGACAGTACTGAAATATTAAAAGGACCAACTGCTTTGGTATATGGCATAGAAGATTCCGTATCACCGGCAAAGATATTAATGGATTTTAAGAAAAATAATGAAAAAATAGATAAACCACAGGTGAAGGCTTTAATATTTGAAGGAAAGTTGTTTGGCGAAGAAAAAGTTAATGAAATAGCCGCATTACCTTCAAAAGAAGTTCTGTTTGGTAAATTGTTAAGTGGATTGTCATATCCAATTAGTCATCTATTAGGTGATTTACAATCATCAATGCAGAAAGTGGTAGGTGTTTTAAACTCATTAAAAGAAAAAAAGAATAATTAATAGATTAAGGAGGACGAAAGTCATGGCAGAAATAAAACGAGAAGATGTTTTAAAGTATTTAGAAAATTCAAATATGCTAGAAATTTCAGAATTGATTTCTGAAATTGAGGAAAAGTTTGGTGTAACTGCGGCTGCACCTGTATCAGCAGCAGCTGCGCCTGTTGCAAATAGCGAAGCGGCAGAAGAAAAAACAGAATTTGATGTAATAATGACCAGTTTTGGTGAAAAGAAAATCAATGTAATCAAGGCAGTTAGAAAGATCACTTCATTGGGATTAAAAGAGGCAAAAGATTTAGTTGAAAATACACCTGCAAAGATTAAAGAAGAAATTGCAAAATCTGATGCAGAAAACATCAAAAAAGAGCTGGAAGAAGCTGGAGCAACAATAGAATTAAAATAGGTAATAATTATAAATTATTATGCGATTAATGTGAAATTAAAATTTACAGTAATTGGAAAAAGCTACCAAATAATTGGATGGCTATTTATTTTTATCATATCTATATAATATGAGGGAGTTTTCTTTTGAGAAATAACAACATATTTGTTGATCGTCAATCATTTTCGAAAATAAAAAAAGTAATCGATATTCCAGATTTACTTTCAATGCAATTTGATTCTTTCAATCGTTTTATACAAGCGGATAAACCGGTAGATAAGAGAGAAAATATCGGTTTGGAAAAAGCATTTCGTTCAATATTTCCAATTGTGGATAATCATGAAATATTTGTTTTGGATTTTGTTAATTATTTTATTGGACAACCGCGATATTCCGAAAACGAATGTGTAGAACGTGGTATATCATATTCTATTCCACTAAAAGCAAAATTGATATTAAGAATTGCCGAAGAAGGAGCTGAACCGGGAACATATTCTGAAAGTATTGAACAAGAAGTGTTCCTTGGTAATATTCCCTACATGACAAAGCGAGGCAGTTTTATTATTAATGGTGCTGAGAGGGTTATTGTTAGCCAATTGCAGCGTTCACCCGGTGTTTTCTTTAATGAAGCACGTCATCCTAATGGGACTATTTTGTATAATGCAAGAATTATTCCAATGCGCGGTTCTTGGATTGATCTAACAACTGATATTTTTGATGCTATTTATGTTACGATAGATAGAAGGAAAAAATTTCCTGTATCTATTTTGTTAAGAGCAATGGGATTTAGTTCAGACTATGACATTCTCAGTAAATTTAAAGTGCTTAAAAAAGTTAAAGTTAACGATGAACTTGTGGATCAATATATTGTTAGTAATGTTATCGATAGTTCTACCGGAGAAGTAATAATAGAAGCTGGTGTTACTAAAGATGAAAACGTTCAAATTAAAAAAACACACTTAAATAAGTTGGGGAAATTCAATATTACTGAAATTGAAATAGTTGATCCAAATAAAGAAATTGATTATAAACTTTTAACTAATTCTATTCGTAAAGAAAGAGATAAAATCACAAAAGAGCGGTTGGAAGAAGGTGGACCAACAAAAGAAGACGCATTAATATATTTATATAGAAATTTAAAAAATGGTGAGCCACCCTCAATAGAAATTGCCGATAAATTTGTAGAACGATTATTTTTTAGTCCGAAAAAATATGATTTAGGTGAAGTTGGTCGCTATAGAATGAATAAGAAATTTGATTTTGATTCTTCACTGAAGAGTACTGTTATCACTCAAAATGATTTGATCTATATTGTACAATATTTGATCAATATGAGAAGGGGAGATAAGCTTTCGGATGATATAGATCATCTTGGTAACAGAAGAATTAAAACAGTTGGCGAGCAACTTGCGGGTCAGTTTTCAATTTCATTTATGCGAATGGCAAGGACAATAAGAGATAGAATGAATGTAAATAAAGCCGAAGAATTAACTCCACAGGATTTAGTGAATAGTAGAATAATCACTTCGGTAATTAATACATTTTTTGGTACATCTCAAATGTCACAATTTATGGATCAAACAAATCCTTTGGCTGAATTAACTCATAAACGACGATTATCGGCATTAGGCCCGGGTGGATTGACGAGAGAAAGAGCCGGATTTGAAGTGCGTGATGTTCATTATACTCATTACGGTAGATTATGTCCAATTGAAACGCCTGAAGGTCCAAATATTGGATTAATATCATCATTAGCGAGTTATGCAGTGATAAATAGATTAGGATTTATCGAAAGCCCTTATAGAAAAGTAATAAAAGATGATAAAAAGGTATTTGTTTCTGATGAAGTCCAATATTTATCTGCTGATGATGAAGATCGTAATATAATTGCTCAGGCAAATGCAGAATTGAACAGCGAAAATGAGTTCAAAAGTAAGGCAATTAAGTGTCGTCATGAAGCAGATTATCCAGTAGTTTCACCAAATGAGATAGACTATATGGATGTGGATCCAGTACAAATGGTAAGTGCTGCCGCTAGTATTATTCCATTTTTGGAACACGATGATGCTAACCGTGCTTTAATGGGGAGTAATATGCAAAGACAATCTGTACCATTATTATCACCAAAAACTCCGTATGTAGGTACAGGCTTAGAAAGAAAAATTGCAACAGATAGTCGATCTGTATTAACAGCTTCTATTGATGGAAAAGTAGAATATGTGGATGCTAATAAAATTATTATTAAGGCAAAGCAATTTGATGAATTAAATTTTTATGAGAATAAAGGAAGAGTTGAATATAAGTTAAAAAAATATAAAAGAACAAACCAAAACACAGCAATAAATCAAACACCTTTGGTCAAAGAGGGACAAAATGTAAAAGTAGGTGATCCAATTGCAGATGGTATGTCAACAGATAAAGGCGAATTAGCATTAGGAAGAAATGTTTTAGTGGCTTTTATGCCTTGGTATGGATATAACTATGAAGATGCAATAATTCTTAGTGAAAGATTAGTAAAAGATGATGTATTTACATCGGTTTATGTGAAAGAAGTTGAGCTTGAGGTAAGACAAACAAAAATGGGTAGTGAGGAATTAACTCGTGAAATTCCAAATATTTCAGAAGAAGCCACAAAAGATATTGGAGAAGACGGGATAATCAGAATTGGAGCAAAAGTTGAAGCTGACGACATAGTAATTGGAAAGGTTATGCCGAAAGGCGAAACAGATCCCACTCAGGAAGAGAAATTATTGAGAGCAATTTTTGGAGAGAAGGCAAGTAATGTTAAAGATGCTTCTAAAAGAGTAACTCATGGAATTTCAGGAACTATAATAGATACAAAACTTTTTAATAGAAAGGGAAAAGGTTCCAGAAGAGAAGAAAAGAAATTACTAAAAGAATTAGAAATAATACTTGAAAAGCGAATAGGAAATGTTCGTAATCAATTTGTTGAGAAAATAATGAATATTCTTAAAGAAGAAAAATGCCTGGGTATAAAAGGTAAAGGTGGCAATTCGTTACTGGCAAAAAACGAGAAGTGGGATGATGATTTTTTCAAAAGTATCGACTTGAGAATAATTGATTTAAAGGAACCCTGGATAAAAGATAAGAAAGAATATAAAAAAATTACAAAACTCATTGGAAATTATCAAAATAAGGTCAAGGAAATAAGAGGTAATATTGAAAATGAGAAGTTTAAAATTAAAGCGGGTGATGATTTACAACCCGGTGTATTAAAATTAGCAAAAGCATATATTGCCAATAAGAGAAAAATTCAAGTTGGTGATAAAATGGCTGGTCGCCATGGAAACAAGGGAGTTGTATCTATTATTGTTCCAGAAGAAGATATGCCATATATGCCAGATGGAACACCAGTTGATATTATATTAAATCCATTAGGAGTTCCGTCGCGAATGAATTTGGGACAGCTTTATGAGACAATGTTGGGATGGGCTGCAAAAGAATTAAATACTTATTTTGAAACCCCTGTTTTTGATGGTGCTAGTTATGAAGAAATACAAAATATTTTGTCAAAAGTCGGTTTGCCAAGAAATGGACAGAGTGTTTTGTATGATGGAAAAACAGGTGAAAAAATTAATAAAACTGTTACGGTTGGCTATATTTATATGATGAAATTGGCTCATATGATAGAAGACAAACTTCATGCTCGCTCTACTGGACCATATTCATTGATCACTCAACAACCACTTGGTGGAAAAGCGCAAATGGGTGGACAGCGTTTTGGTGAAATGGAAGTTTGGGCTTTAGAAGCGTATGGGGCCGCTCATGCTTTACAAGAAGTATTAACAGTTAAATCTGATGATGTAGATGGCCGAACAAAAGTTTATAATGCCATAGTTAAAGGTGAAAATTTACCAGAATTTGGCATACCTGAATCTTTTAATGTCCTGTTAAGGGAGTTACAAGGATTGGGCATTGAAATTGAAATGATATAAAAATTATCTAATATTAAGGATCAGTTTTGAATTTAACATATAAAAAAGATTTAAAAGCAAGAAAAAGTTTTGAAAAAATTACAATTAAGCTATCTTCTCCAGAATCTATATTAAACAAATCTCGAGGTGAAGTTCTTAAGCCCGAAACAATTAATTATCGGTCTTATAAACCTGAAAAAGATGGGTTGTTTTGTGAAAAAATATTTGGACCGGTAAAAGATTGGGAATGTCATTGTGGTAAATATAAAAGGATCAGGTATAAGGGAATTGTATGCGATAGATGCGGAGTTGAAGTTACACAAAAAAGGGTTCGTCGAGAAAGGATGGGTCATATTACATTGGCTGTACCAGTTGTCCATATATGGTATTTAAAATCAATTCCTTCAAAATTGGGACACTTGTTGGGGATTTCGGCTAAAAAATTAGAACAAATAATATATTATGAATCCTATATTGTAATTCAACCGGGAAAAGCAAAAATTAATACTGGCAATAAAGAGAGATTGCTAAAAGTTAATGAAATAATAGATGAAGAAACCTATTTCGATCTATCAATTAAATATGGTGAAAACTCAAAAGAAGACATTTCTGATGAAGATAAATTTATAGCAAAAACCGGTGCAGGGGCAATAGATGAAATATTAAGTAAAATTGAAATTTCAAAATTACTTAAAGAATTACAAGACAGATTAAAGAAAACAAAATCTAAAACGGAACAGACAGCCATTGTAAAAAGATTAAAAATCGTTAGGGCATTTAAACACAACGAAAGCGATTCTGATATGTTACATCTGAATAGACCTGAAAATATGGTGTTGAAAGTGTTGCCTGTAATTCCACCAGAGTTAAGACCATTAGTTCCACTGGAAGGTGGTAGATTTGCAGCTTCCGATTTGAACGATCTGTATCGTAGAGTTATCATTAGAAATAATAGATTAAAACAGTTGATCAGTATTAAAGCACCTGATGTTATTCTGCGAAATGAAAAAAGAATGTTACAAGAAGCTGTAGATTCATTATTTGATAATAAACGAAGAAGAACAGCAGTTAGATCTGGAACAAGACGACCATTAAAATCACTTAGTGATATGCTTAATGGTAAAGAAGGGCGTTTTCGTCAAAATCTTTTGGGTAAACGTGTAGATTATTCGGGAAGATCTGTAATTGTTGTTGGCCCTAAATTACAATTGCATCAATGTGGAATTCCAAAATTAATGGCAACAGAATTATTTAAACCACACATAATTCATGAATTATTATTGCGTGAATATGCGGCAACACCAAAAATTGCGAAAATTATGGTTGAGCAAAGATCTCCTGAGGTTATGGATCTTTTAGAATATGTAGTTAAAGATCACCCTGTGTTGCTTAATAGAGCACCAACACTACATAGATTAGGAATTCAAGCTTTTCAACCGATATTAGTAGATGGGAAAGCTATTAGATTACATCCATTAGTATGTTCGGCGTTTAATGCAGATTTTGATGGTGATCAGATGGCGGTTCATGTTCCTCTTTCTTACGAAGCAATAATTGAAGCAAAAATGTTAATGATGGCAAACAATAATATTCTTCACCCTGCAAGTGGAAATCCAATTACTATTCCGACACAAGACATGGTTTTAGGTATTTATTATATAACTGGTATGAGGTTAAAGCAAAAAGGTGAAGGAACTATATTCTCATCGATCGATGAAGCTATTTTTGCTTACGATAATGATAGAATAGCAATTCAGGCAAAAGTTAAATTATATATTGATCAAAAGATCATAGACACAACTATGGGGCGAATTATTTTTAATAATATTGTTCCAAATGAATTACCATTTTATAATGAATTGATAACTAAAAGAAAGATAGAGAACATCATTAGTAGTTCTATTGTGGTTGCAGGAAAAGAAAAGACAATTAAATTTTTGGATGAGTTAAAAGATTTAGGATTTTTACACGCAACAAAATCAGGTGTATCTATTGCTATTGATGATGTACATATTCCAGAAGATAAATTTGTAATTATTAAAAAAGCACAAAATATTGTAGATGCTATTAATGCAAAACGAAATAAGGGTGTGCTAACTGAAAATGAAAGATACAATAAGGTAATTGATGCTTGGTCTAAGGCGACTGATGAAGTACAAGCTTCAATGGATAGCAAATTAATGAAAGATGACGAAGGATTCAACTCTGTATTCATTATGTCCGATTCCGGTGCAAGAGGTTCCAAAGATCAAATAAAACAGTTGGCAGGAATGCGTGGTTTGATGAATAAACCACAAAAAGCATTAAGTGATGGAATAGGAGAAATTATTGAAACGCCGATTATTTCTAATTTTAAGGAAGGATTGTCGGTTCTTGAATATTTTATTTCTACACATGGAGCAAGAAAAGGATTGTCTGATACTGCTCTTAAAACAGCTGATGCCGGTTACCTAACTCGTAGATTAGTTGATGTTGCTCAGAATGTTGTTGTTAGGGAAGTTGATTGTGGAACAATTAATGGAATTGAAGTAAAAAGATTGACAGAAGGCGATAACGAAATTGAATCACTTTATGAACGGATAAGTGGTAGATTTGTGCTGGATGATGTGATTGATCCAATTACTGATGAATTACTTGTTGAAGCCGACGAGTTAATAGAAGAAAACATTGCTCGCAAGATTAATGAAAGTAATGTAGAATCTGTTAGAATTAGATCGGTCCTGACTTGTGAAGCAAAAGAAGGAGTATGTACTAAATGTTATGGGAAGAATTTAGCTACCAATAATTTAGTAAATATTGGAGAAGCAGTTGGTATTATGGCTGCTCAATCAATTGGTGAGCCTGGTACTCAACTAACATTAAGAACATTTCATATTGGTGGAACTGCAAGTAGGTTAATAGAAGAATCGCATCAGCCCGCAAGATATAATGGAACAATAAAATATTTAAGTAATTTAAATATATCTAAAGGGAAATTAAATATTGCCCTGACTAGAAATGGTAAAATAACAATTATTGATGATAATAATAGAGAATTGGCTTCATATACTGTTCCTCAAGGAGCAAAACTAAATGTTAAAGACGGCGAAAAAGTAAATTCAAAAACAATTTTATATGATTGGGACGCCTATAATGACCATATAGTATCTCGATACGAAGGATATGTTAAATATATTGATTTTATTGAAAATATAACTTTTGATGAAGTGTCAGATTCTATGGGACACAAAGAATGGCAAATAATCGCATCAAAAGATAGGGATAAAACAGCTCGTATTTCAATTGTTGATAAAGATGGAAATGCAATTGGTAAACCTATTAATATGCCAGAAAGAGCTTCTATTATTGTCGCTGATGAAGTTAAGGTTACACAAGGTCAAACCTTGGCAAAACAATCTAAAAGAGGAGCACGGAGTAATGATATTACAGGTGGATTGCCGCGAGTTTCAGAATTGTTTGAAGCAAGAAATCCCAAAAATGAAGCAATAGTTAGTGAAGTAGATGGATATGTTAAGTTTGATAAACTTACAAGAGGGGTTCAGACACTAAGAGTAAAAAATGAAATCAATGAAATATATACTTATAGAATTCCACCGGGTAAACATATTTTGGTTCATGATAATGATTATATCCGTGCAGGGGAACCACTTTGTGATGGAGCGATACCACCAAGAAAAATTTTGGAGATCAATGGGATTTTCGAAGTTCAGAAATATTTATTAAATGAAATTCAACATGTATATAGATTACAAGGTGTAAATATTAATGACAAACATATAGAAGTAATTGTTAGGCAAATGTTGCAAAAAGTAAAAATCAATGATCCCGGTGATACAGAATTATTAAATGGTGATAGAGTTAATAGACAAGAAATCCATCAAATTAATGAAGACATAAGAAATAAGGTGATAATTATTGAAAGTGGTGACACTGATTTAATAGAGGGTAAATTGTACTCATTTAATAAAGTTAGAAAAATCAATGACGATAAAAGCAAAAAAGAAAAGGCAAAATATGAAGATGCAAAACCAGCCACATTTGATAATTTGTTATTAGGAATTACAAGAGCATCACTAAACACTGAAAGTTTTATTTCAGCGGCATCATTTCAAGAAACAACAAGAGTTCTTTCTGATGCAGCTGTAATGGGGAAAACTGATTATCTAAAAGGATTAAAAGAAAATATTATAATGGGACGGTTGATCCCTGCTGGGACAGGACAAAAGAAAAATAGTAATATTTTTCTCAAGGAAAAAGAAGTTTACGATAATGATGAAGAAGTTGTAATTGAGGCGAATATTGAGAGTAAATAAAAATAATAAAATGGTTGCACTTTAAGATATATAATCTTATATTTATTAGCTATTATAAAAATGAGGAAATTATGCCAACTATAAATCAATTGGTTAGAAAAAGTAGAAAAAAAATTGTCAAAAAACATAAAGTGCGTGCACTTGAAGGAAGTCCTCAAAAACGAGGGGTTTGTACTCGTGTATATACTACTACACCTAAAAAACCGAACTCTGCTCTACGAAAAGTAGCTCGTATTCGTTTAACAAGTGGAATAGAAGTAAGTGCTTATATTCCAGGTGAAGGGCATAATTTACAGGAGCATTCTATTGTTTTAATTGAAGGCGGTCGTGTAAAAGATTTACCGGGAGTTAGATATCATATTGTAAGGGGCACATTAGACACCGCAGGTGTTGTTGATAGAAAAAGCAGTAGATCTCGTTATGGGGCAAAAAAACCTAAATAAGGATAATAATTAAATGTCAAGAAGAAATAGACCACAAAAAAGAGAAATATTGTCAGACCCAAAATATGATTCAAAAATCATATCAAAATTTATTAATAATTTGATGAATGATGGGAAGAAAGGTATTGCTGAAAACATTATTTATAATGCTTTAGATATTGTTAAAGAAAAAACAAATGGAGATAGTTTAGAATTATTCCAAAAAGCGTTAGATAATGTTGCACCTGTTTTGGAAATAAAATCAAAAAGAATTGGTGGGGCAACTTATCAGGTACCAATAGAAGTTCGCCATAATAGAAGATATGCTTTAGCAATGCGTTGGATCATTCAATATGCAAATGCAAGAAAAGGTAACAGCATGGCTGAAAAAATAGCAAGTGAAATGATAGATGCTTCCAAGAATGAAGGTAATTCAATAAAAAAGAAAAATGATGTACATAGAATGGCTGAAGCGAATAAAGCATTTGCGCAGTTCGGATAAAGGTAAAAAAACAAAGAATGAATTTAGAAAAACTATCAAAACTTCGTAACATTGGAATAATGGCTCATATTGATGCCGGCAAGACGACTACGACTGAAAGAATATTATATTATACTGGTCGTTCTCATCGTATTGGTGAAGTTCATGATGGTAATGCTGTTATGGATTGGATGCAACAAGAAAAAGAGCGTGGAATTACTATTACATCTGCCACAACGACATGTGATTGGGGGGATAATCGTATTAATATTATTGATACTCCGGGACATGTTGATTTTACTGCTGAGGTTGAACGTTCGTTGAGAGTTTTAGATGGTGCTGTAGCGATTTTTTGTGGAGTCGGTGGAGTTGAACCACAATCAGAAACGGTATGGAGACAAGCAGATAAATATAATGTACCAAGAATTGCTTTTGTAAATAAAATGGATCGCACAGGTGCAGATTATTATTATGTTGTAAATATGATCAAAGAACAATTAAAATCTAATCCATTACCAATTTTTTTACCGATTGGAACTGGCGAATTATTTACAGGTATTGTCGATTTAATTAAAATGAGATCAATTTTATATAAAAGTGAATCTTTTGGCGCTGAATTTGAGTATGGAGATATCCCGAAAGACATGATTGATGTTGTTGAAAAACATCGTTATCATTTATTAGAAGAAGTCGCTTCCTATAATGATAAATTGTTAGAAAAGTATTTAAATGGTGAACAATTAAAATCGGAAGAAATAATTGATGCACTAAGAGAAGGTACTTTAAAGGGTGATATTGTTCCTGTTATAGCTGGTTCGGCTTTTAAAAATAAAGGGATTCAAGAGGTACTTAATGCGATAATAAATTATTTGCCATCACCGCTTGATATACAAGATATTAAAGGAATTGATTCAAAAACTCAAAAAAGTGTTGAAGTTAAACCCAATATTAATGGCCCAATGGTTGCTTTGGCGTTTAAACTAATGACCGATCCATATGTAGGGAAATTGACTTATTTAAGAATTTATTCTGGTGTACTAAAATCCGGAGAATATATTTATAATACAATTACCAATAAAAGAGAACGTGTTGCTCGTATTCTCAGAATGCATGCTAATAAACGGGAAGATCTTAATAAAGCATATGCTGGGGATATTGTCGCTGTGATTGGTTTAAAAAACACTCAAACAGGCAATACACTAACAGATAAAAATAGTAATATAGTTTTGGAAAAAATGATTTTTCCTAATCCGGTAATTAGTGTTGCTATTGAACCTTCATCGAAAGCTGATCAAGAAGCTTTATTTAATGGATTAACAAAACTGTCTGATGAGGATCCGACTTTTGTAATAAAAAGTAATGAAGACACAGGGCAAACGGTTATTTGGGGTATGGGGGAATTACATTTAGAAATTATCGTAGATAGATTAAAAAGAGAATTTAATGTAAATGCACATATTGGAAATCCGCAGGTTGCATATAAAGAAGCAATAACTAAAAGAGTTGAAGTCAATAAGAAGTTTGTTAAACAGACCGGTGGTAAGGGACAATATGCCCATGTAGTGATGTCGGTGTTTCCAAATAAAAGAGGAGCAGGATATACATTCGAGAGTAAAATAAAGGGCGGAGCAATTCCAAAGGAATATATTGCATCAGTAGATAAAGGTGCTCAAGAGGTTTGCAAATCAGGTGTTTTAGCTGGATATGAAGTGCAAGATGTGTCAGTAGAGTTAACAGATGGTTCTTATCATGAGGTAGATTCATCTGAAATGGCTTTCAAAGTAGCTGGCTCTTTAGCAGTAAGGGAAGCTTTTAAAAAAGCTAAACAAGTGCTGTTAGAACCAATTATGTCACTAGAAGTTACCGTTCCCGAACAATATTTAGGTGATGTAATGGGTGATATATCTTCTCGTAGAGGCAAGATAAAAGGAATAAATCCCAGGAATGATGTGCAGGTTGTAAATGCAAAAGTTCCACTTTCTGAAATGTTCGGTTATTCTACTGATTTGAGATCAATAACGCAAGGCAGATCAATATTTTCTATGCAATCTGACAATTACGAGCAAGTTCCAAAGTCAATAGAAGATAAATTATTAGAAAAAATATATGGAAAAATATAGGAGATAGAGATATGGCAAAAGAGAAATATGACAGAAGTTTACCGCATGTCAATATTGGCACGATAGGTCATGTAGATCATGGTAAGACGACATTGACAGCAGCGATAACGTATGTATTGA
>JAUVLI010000088.1 GCA_030600775.1 Fidelibacterota bacterium
GTTTGTGAGTTTTTAATTTCTTTTATTAAACTCTTTCAGAGTTTTCTGTTTTTTCATAATTTCATTTTCTATAGGTTTCACCTATAGTTATTTACATTAAATCACTTCGCGATTTTTTACAATTCACATTATCTATTTACAAAATCATAATCAGTTAAGAAATCTGCGAAGCAGATGAATTTTAATAACTGCCGATGAAATCGGTAGAGAAACAAAATTGTGATATACGGCAACTACGGAGTAGTTGAAGAAATAATCAATTTTATCTTTTGTGCAAACTTTTTCAAAATAATATACGTTTTGTGAACAATTATAATCTTTTGATCTATTTTATTTGCGGGTTTTTAATTTCTTTTGTTAAACTCTTTCAGAGTTTTCTGTTTTTCTCATAATTTCATTTTCTATAGGTTTCACCTATAGTTATTTACATTAAATCACTTCGTGATTTTTTACAATTCACATTACCTATTTACAAAATCATAATCAGTTAAGTAATCTGCGAAGCAGATGAATTTTAATAATTGCCGATGGAATCGGTAGAGAAACAGAATCGCGATATATCGGCAACTACGGAGTAGTTGAAAAAATGATCAATTCTATTTTTTGTGCAAATTGTTACAAAATAATATCCGTTTTGTGAACAATTGTAATTCATTGATCTATTTTGTTTGCGGGTTTTTATTTCAAGATTTATTCATCATACTTTCAATTAAACCAACTTCCGTTTTATATTTTGATGGTAATTTTTCAAATACTCCATTCAAATCAGATGTATCTTCCGCATTCAATTTAGGATTTTTATTTAACTTTGTTTTTATTCTATCTAATATTCTACTAATTTGCCAATTAGAATCATTTTTTATTGCATGTTCTAGTGGCTTAACATACAAAAAGATAGAATTGCTCTGGTCAGCTTTATATTCAGTAAATTCCATTTCCAAATCATATAGATTATTTTTGATTGTTTTTAAACTACTATCTAATTGATTAACTTTTATATCAATATTGTCTGTAATATATTTTTTTGTGTTCGATTTTAAAACATTCATTTTTTCATCAATATAATTTTGCATTTGCCTTTTTATTATTTCAATTTCCTTTTCTGATACTTTAAAATTTGTGTACCAACTATAACTAATCAAAAAAAGTAATACCATAACAACAATTCCAATTGTCCATCTTACTGTTGATAACAAATTATTTTGATATTCTTTCATTTGCTCAATTTGGAATTCTCTTAACGACAATTGTTTTTTATTAATAACACTATCGTTTAGCGTATTGGAAATGCATACATTAGACATTGCAATAACTATTATAACCAACATTAAAAACACTTTATATTTCTTCATTGTTCTCTCTCCTTTCTTTATTTCATAATTCATAATTCATAATTCATAATTACCCTAATTTCTTCTTCCGTCAATCCATACAACCCATAAACCAATTTATCGATCTTTCTATCGAGAATATCTATTTTTTGTTTATGAAATTTCTTATCATCTTCTGAAGTAGCTGAATGATATTTTTTCTGAACTTCAAGCATTTGGTCAACGAGTGAGACGAGTTTGTCGTGTGTTTGTTTTTCTTTTTTGTTATTGAAATTGAGTTTTGGAATTGGTAATTGTGCTAAAAATTCTGTTTTAATTTGAACTCCTAAAAATTGCCATTTATAATAAAAATTTAATAATCTAGAGTTAATTAATGATAAAATAAAATATTCTGAATAACTATTTTCATTTGTTTTTAATAGAATTGTTGTGTTTATTAAAGTATATAATTGTTCATTATCTATACTTCCGACCAAATTTGTTCCTATTTTTTGTAATATTATTTTAGGCTTTTCAAGAAAAATATTTTCATTTCGTGATCTTTCTAATTTCTTTCTATCATACAAAATAAAATCATTATTCCAGCTAATAAAATATTTTTTTATATGTTTGCCATCTATAACTTTTTTATATTTATTATTTAGTTTTTCATTAATGACATATTCTTTTCTTTTGTTTCCTGGATTTATCCCATTATAACCATGGTAAATATTTTCTAATTTTATGGAATTATTATTTAGTTTTTTAATTATATTAATTGCCTTTTCATTCTCTATGATTAAAAATCTTTTGTTATAATCATTATTGAAAAAGTTTTGATTTGTTCCGATTGTTTCCCCATTTTCTATTTGAACATTAATAATGTTTTTTCCTTTTATATTAGAATTTTTAATATTTATTACTATTGTATCTACTGTTACATTTCTGAAAACTTTTTTCCCAGTAATGAATATGTCTTTAATTTTAAAATTATTCAATATTTTAATTCTTAATTTTTTATATGATGAATGAGTTAAAATTGTGTTAGGAATAATAAAACCAAGTAATCCTTCTTTTTTTAATAGAGATAATCCTAAGTCTGTGAATATTGCAAAAGTATTAATTCTATTTTCTGCGATACTATATTCTTTAAAAAAATATTTCTTTTGATTATTTTCCATTTTTCTAACATCCACATACGGCGGATTCCCAATAACACAATCGAAGCCACCACTCGCAAAAATCTCCGCAAATTCATCTTCCCAATCAAACACATTTATCTTTCTAATTTCCGCATCGTCAAACATATCAATTTGTGTATTGTCATAAAAGTCAGAGCCGATAAGCGAATTTCCGCATTTGATATTGTCAGAGAGATTTGGCAGAAGTTGAAGATCACTATGTTTAAAAAGCGAATCAGCCGATTCTGTGTTTTCATTTTCCATCAGTTTCAGCAATAGCGAAAGTTTCGTAACTTCGACTGCCTGTTTATCAATATCCACGCCGAAAATATTATTGAGTAAAATTGATTTCTTTTCTGTAATTGAGAGACGAAATGTTTCCGCATCAACTTGATAAATTATTCCTTTTTTTAATGCGGTTTTGATATTTTTCTTTTCCGTATAGAATTTCAAACGATGATCCAATAAATATTGATAAGTGCCGACAAGAAAACTTCCGGAACCGCAGGCAGGATCGAGAATTTTTATCTCATTGATATTGTCGGGTGATTTATTTGAAATTTTTTCACCAACGGTATTTTTCACAATGTATTCAACAATATATTGCGGAGTGTAATAGACGCCACCGGCTTTTTTCACCTCGGGTTTTTCTTCAACTTTTGCTTGGTGTGATGGAGTTAGCCGAATGATCTTTCCCAAGAATTGTTCGTAAATATTCCCCAGCGTTTCGATCGGCATAATTGATAATTCATAGGGACATTTTGGATAATAAATTTCTTGGATAATATTTTTCAAAATCTTGTCATCAATTTGTAATTCGTTCAGCCATTTTGACTGTTTGAAAAGTCCACTATTATATTTTTTGTCTGCTTTTATGAATATTTTTACAAGTTGTTGATAAATATTTTCATCGCTTGTCAATTTTTCCAAAGTACCATAAGTTTCCATATTTCTATCTTCGGTAATTCGCAAGAAAATAATTCTATCAATGATTTTTTGCACAGCGGTATTTAGATTATAAATTGACAGATTTAGGTTTCGTAATGCGATATTTTTTGCAAGATTATTTCGCCAATTTTCAATTAGTTTCAAAAATTCATTATCAACTTCGGAAGTTCCTCTTTTATTTTTATTTGCTTTTACATATCTATCAAAACTGCCCTTTAAAATTGAATTCTTTGCGAATGTATTGTAGATAAATTCAAAGTTCTTTTCATATTCATCAAAGGTGCAATAAAATATTCTCGCAACGCTTGCTTTATCATTTTGGTTAGGTTTGATCCTCGTATCATAGACGGCGAATTCTTCAAAATCCGTCAGAATTGAGAGTGGAACTTTTGCAGTATAACCGTATCGTCTAACTTGATAAGCAGGAGCGATATCCTTTTTTATATTTACGGATGGTTTCTTTGCTTCAACAAAAAATTTGCGTTCTTTTCCGATCCTAAAACTGTAATCCGGAGCTTTTGGTTTTCCTTGAATTATGACTTTATCTTCACGAACGACATCTCGATAATCTTCAGAAAATCCCAGTTTGTTTCTCACATCCCAATCAAGCAATTCAAAAAATTTGTCAATAAAATCAACTCTTGTATTTGCTTCGTCATAATTTGTATTTTTATATTGAATAAAGTTTGTCTTGAACTGATCTGTGAGCTCATGTAATTTCTGTAATTTTTCTTTCATTTTGAATCTCTTTTATATTTACTTATATGATAAAATAGGTATAATATGTTTAAATTTCAATAAATATGTTTTAATTATGGAGTACATTAACCCCTGATATGCTTCGCTACAGGGCAGGCGTGTTAATGTGATGAAATAACGAAGTTATTTCAGAGAAACATCTAAATTCCTTGCGGAATTTAACAAAATATCACGGATATTTTACTCCATAATTTTATGATCTTTTAAATCTATTTTGTTTGCGGGTTTTTGATTTCTTTTATTAAACTCTTTCAGAGTTTTCTGTTTTTTCATAATTTCATTTTCTATAGGTTTCACCTATAGTTATTTACATTAAATCACTTCGTGATTTTTTACAATTTACATTACCTATTTACAAAATCATAATCAGTTAAGAAATCTGCGAAGCAGATGAATTTTAATAACTGCCGATGAAATCGGTAGAGAAACAAAATCGCGATATACCGACAACTACGGAGTAGTTGAAGAAATAATCAATTCCACTCCATTTCCGGGAATGTCAGAATAAAATACTTTGCCTTTTTTAATTGTTACACCGGTGGCAATATCTTTTGCAAGCAGAAGTGGTCCGTCCATATCTACATAATCAAGTAATGGCAATAATTGAGCAATGCCGGAAATTCCTACGGTGGATTCTGTCATGCAACCGACCATCACTTTCATATTTAAAGTTCGAGCTTTCCGGATCATTCTTAGAGCAGGGGTGAGACCACCGCATTTTACTACTTTGATATTTACGCCGTGAAAATATTTATAACATTTTTCAACATCGTTTTCTTTTATTACACTTTCATCTGCAATGATCGGCAAGACACTTTTTTCGTAGACCTCTTTCATTCCATCCCAATCATCTGCCGGTAACGGTTGCTCAATAAATTCTACACCTAATTTTTTCAATTCTTTTGAATATTCTATTGTCTGTTCAGCACTCCAAGCGCAGTTTGCATCAATTCTCAAAATACCGTTTGTATGTTTTCTCAGTTCTTTCATTATCTCAATATCATGTTCCGTTCCCAATTTTATTTTGAATATTGGCCAATCGGAATATTCCTTAAGTTTTTTCACCATAACTTCAATAGTATCAATACCGATCGTGTAATCGGTGAGTGGATTATTTTTTGGATTTAAGTTCAACAATTCATAAGTTGGTTTCTTGTGAATTTTTCCCCAGAGATCGTACATTGCCATATCTAAAGCATTTTGAGCAAAAGGATCGTGTGATAATTCTGGAGATAATTGTTTCCAAATATCTCTTGGCTTTTGAATTCGTAAATCAATGTTTTTTAATTTGGATCTTATATTTTTCAAGTCATTAAAAATATTTTCCACAGTAAATTTATAATATTTGTGATTGGCAACGCATTCTCCATAACCGTGAATATCATTATCTATTAATTCAACAATAACGGTTTTTTGTACCGTTCTTGTTTCACGCGAAATACCGAATTTATATTTTAATGGTAAATCGTATTGATGTAATTTTAATTTCATTTTTGGCTCCTTTTGTTATTTAATTGTCAATAACGCATAAAGATAGAAAATTATGAGAATTTATCCAATAATAATTTATAATATAAAAAAAGACGGCATTTCACCGTCTTTTTAAAATAAAACTTATTTAGTTTATTTATTTTTTTTAGCTTCTTCTTTAACTTCTGTCTCTTCAACAGCTTCTGTTTTTTCAGCGGCTTTTGTTTCTTCTTGAGTAGTTGTATCTTCAACAGTTTCTTCAACTTGTTCGACAGGTTCTTTTATAACTTTTTCAGCTTTTTTCTGACAGCCCAAAAATAAACTTAAGCTAAAAATAACGATCAACAAAATTATTACTTTTTTCATGGTTTTCACCTCCTTATAATGTTAAAACCCTACTTATTATAGTATATTAGATTTTATACCATATTGCAAGAAAAATGTGACAAAAATCATATTATTAAAATTAAATAGTTTATATAATTAATATTCTGCTAATTTTTAATAGAAATATTAGGAATTAATAAAAAAAATTAAAAATTTGTTTGCTTTTTTGAAAATCATTTGTTATACTTATTAGCTTTTTGAATTCAGTGCCGCTATAGCTCAGTTGGTAGAGCGACGGTTTTGTAAACCGTTTGTCGCTGGTTCGACTCCGGCTAGCGGCTTATTAATTGGGTCAGTGGCCGAGTGGTCAATGGCATCAGACTGTAAATCTGACAGCAGTAGCTTACGGTGGTTCAAATCCATCCTGGCCCATTTAGGTTAGCGAGTGTAGTTCAATGGTAGAACATTAGCCTTCCAAGCTAACTACGTGAGTCCGATTCTCATCACTCGCTCTGTTGATTGAAATAATCTGGGAGAACAATAGAAGTTCATTATTACCAGGAAACAAAAAAACTAACTTATAGTCAAATTGTTTCTTGATTATGAGTTTTTTTTTATTGCCCATGTAGCACAGTTGGTAGTCGCGCTTCCTTGGTAAGGAAGAGGTCACCGGTCCAAATCCGGTCATGGGCTTTGTTAGAAAAAGAGAAAGATATAAAATATAGGAGATAGAGATATGGCAAAAGAGAAATATGACAGAAGTTTACCGCATGTCAATATTGGCACGATAGGTCATGTAGATCATGGTAAGACGACATTGACAGCAGCGATAACGTATGTATTGAACAAGAAGTTTGGTAAAGGCGATGTCAGGTCATTTGATAGCATAGATAATGCTCCAGAAGAGCGCGAGAGAGGGATAACGATAGCGACAGCGCATGTAGAATATAGCACAGAGAAGAGGCATTACGCGCATGTAGATTGTCCAGGTCATGCAGATTATATAAAGAACATGATAACCGGGGCGGCACAGATGGATGGAGCTATACTGGTAGTAAGTGCAGCAGATGGTCCAATGCCTCAGACGAGAGAGCATGTATTATTAGCAAAGCAAGTAAATGTACCATCGATGGTAGTATTTATGAACAAAGTAGATATGGTAGATGATGAAGAGTTATTGGATTTAGTAGAGATGGAGTTAAGGGAGTTATTGGATGAATATGAATTTCCAGGAGATGACACGCCTATAATAAGAGGCAGTGCATTAGAGGCATTGAACAATCCTGATGATAAAGCGAAGACGAAGTGTATATTTGAATTAATGGATGTGGTAGATAATTTCATACCGGAGCCGAAGCGAGATATAGACAAGGCATTTTTGATGCCGATAGAGGATGTATTTTCGATAACAGGGCGCGGCACAGTAGGGACAGGCAGGATAGAGCGAGGGATAGTACACATAGGTGACAGTGTAGAATTAGTAGGGATAGAAGAAGAGACAAAGAAGACAGTAGTAACGGGAATAGAGATGTTTCGCAAGTTATTGGATGAAGGTCGAGCAGGCGACAATGCAGGGATATTATTACGAGGGATAGACAAGGATTATTTAAAGCGAGGGATGGTAGTAGCGGCACCCGGATCGATAACACCCCACAAGCAATTCAAGGCATCGATATATGTATTGAAGAAAGACGAAGGTGGTCGTCACACACCATTTATGAAGGGATATAGGCCACAGTTTTATTTTCGTACAACGGATGTAACAGGTGAGATATTTTTACCTAAAGGCCGTGAGATGGTAATGCCAGGCGACAATGTAGATATAACGGTAAAGTTAATAGAGCCGATAGCAATGGAGAAGGAATTGCGATTTGCAATACGCGAGGGTGGAAGAACAGTAGGCGCCGGTGTAGTAACAGAAATTATTGAGTAAAA
>JAUVLI010000057.1 GCA_030600775.1 Fidelibacterota bacterium
AATGTATTCATAATGGACAACAATAAATATTAAAAAAGGAAATGAAATAATGACAAAACGAATATTATCGGGAATGCGGCCAACCGGAAAATTACACATTGGACACCATGTTGGAGCATTAGAAAGTTGGGTTAATTTGCAAAAAGAGTATAACAATTTTCACCTGATTGCAGATTATCATGTTTTAACAACAAATACGGACACATCAGATATCTACAAAAATACAATCGAAATGGTCAAAGATTGGGTGGCTGCTGGAATTGATCCTGCACAAAGTCCAATTTTCCGTCAATCACAAATAAAGGAGCATGCAGAGTTACATCTATTATTTTCAATGTTAATAACAACGGCTCGTTTGGAACGAAATCCGTCATTGAAAGAACAAGTGCGAGATTTAAAATTGGATAACATTTCTTACGGGCATTTTGGATATCCGGTACTTCAGGCAGCTGATATATTATTATACAAAGGTGAACTTGTGCCAGTTGGTGAAGATCAAACTTCACATGTGGAAATCACTCGTGAAATCGCCAGAAAATTTAATAAGACTTATGGAAAAATATTTATAGAACCAAAAGCGAAATTAACTAAATTCTCACGCTTGCCCGGTTTAGATGGAAAAACGAAAATGTCAAAATCACTTGGGAATACAATTTCCCCTTCAGATTCACCGGAAGAAATTTGGCAATCGGTTCGTAAGGCAATTACCGATACAGAAAAGATACGCAAAAATGATCCGGGGCATCCGGAAGTATGCACAATTTTCACATATCATAATGTCTTTAATAAAGACAGCGTTAAACAAATTGAAAGGGATTGTAAATCTGGAATTCTCGGCTGTGTTGATTGTAAAAAAATATGTGCAAAAAAAATATCCAATCATTTTGCCGAATATAGAAATAAAAGATCAGAATTCAATAAAAAACCGGATTTAATAAAAGACATTTTAAACGATGGTGAAAAAAGAGCTAAACAAGTAGCTCAAGAAACAATGAAAGAAGTCAGAGAAGTGATGAAGATTGGGTGATGGAATATTCTCTCGCAAAGACGCAAAAAAGATAAAAAAATAAGGTGAGAAATAAAGCCACGAATTCACGAATATCAGTAACGAATTACTCGAATTATGATTGCTTTGAATTGAGAAATGTCAAAATGCACCTTGGCGTGAGATTTTTTTGCGAACTTTGTTTACCTCGTAAGAAACAAAGTGAATGTATCGGAGTGTGAATTTTTAGAGATCTTTAAACCGATAAACATCTTCACCCATATAATGACTTCCGAAAATACAAATTACATCATCTCTATTCGAAGAATTTATCTCATTATTTATAGCTGAATTTATATTTTTGAAAACTGATGTTTTTGATTTATTATTCAACATTTTTTTTAATTCTTTATATGTGTAACTTCTGCTTGTATCAATCAGAGCAATGGAAATACTTTTTGCTTTTCTGTCAATCAATTCCAAAATTTTACAAAGTTGTTTATTTTTTAATATTCCAATTACAAATTTTATCTTTTTATTTTTATAAAGTTCATTTAATAAATTCATCAATGCTTCAACACCGGAATAGTTATGAGCAACATCATAAATTATTGTTGGTTTTTTAGAAATTGTTTCAAATCTACCTTTCCAAGAAACTTTTTTTATTGCATTTTTTATGACTTGCCCCGATATTTTATTATCTAAGAATATTTTCACAGTTGCAACAGCTAATGCGAAATTTTCTATTTGATGCAAGCCAATCAGATCTGTTTCAAATTTTTCATCATAGCCAACAATATTGAAACTCATTATTTTACTACTAATATCAACATTTGTGATGATTTTTTTTGGATCAACAATTCTTAATGAAGTTAAATTTTCTTTCGCCTTTTCTTCTAAAGTTTTTATTACACCTAAATCTTGTTCAATTGTAATTACAGGCTTTCCTTGTTTAATAATACCGGCTTTTTCTCCCGCAATTTTTTCTAATGTGTCTCCTAAAATTCCTGTATGATCATGAGCGATCGTTGTAATTACCGCAATTTCAGAATTAATTACATTCGTTGAGTCCAATCTGCCACCTAAACCTGTTTCTATAACCGCAACATCAACATTATTTTCGAAGAATTCTTGAAATGCGAGACCTGTTGTGATTTCAAAGAAAGTTATTTCTTCAGAATCTAAATATTTTTTCCAGTGTTTGAGATATTTTTTAATTCTTTCCGGCTTAATTTTTTCAGAATTAATTTGTATTCTTTCATTAAAATTTACAAGATGTGGAGATGTAAATTTACCAACTTTCAATCCGTATTCTTGCAAAATCTTTGCAATAATATTTACAACAGATCCTTTTCCATTTGTGCCTGCGACATGAATTGACTTGAAATTATTTTGAGGATTTTGTAAATAATTAATAAATTTTATCGTTCGCTCAAGACCAAATTTCATTTCACCACCACGGCGAGAATATAATTCTTTTAAATAATCCAAGCTAACTATTCTGAATATTTATCAAGTAATTCAGTCGATACGAGTTCTACATTTTCTAATGAATACCCTAAAATATTTTTACTTATATCAATAAATTTCTGAGGAAAATCTGTAACATAGAATTTATTCATACTTTTACTTTCATTCCCTGTATTTAATAAATTATTATTAGTAAGGACTTTTTCTATTTCCATTGCAACTTCAGTTGAAGAATTAATTATTTGTACAGAATTCGGTAATATTTTTTTTATCACATGCTCCAATAATGGATAATGAGTACAACCTAATATTAATGAATCAATATCAGTATTTATAAGTTCTTTTAAATATTCCTGTGCAATTTGATAAGTAACAGAATGATCGATCCATCCCTCTTCTACGAGTGGAACAAACAATGGACAATCATTTGAATAGACCTCAACACTTGGATTAATTTTTTTAAAAGTGTCCTTATAAGAATTGCTTTTTATTGTTCCGGTTGTTCCAATCACACCAATTTTATTATTTTTAGTTTTTTTATTTGCCGCTTTCACTCCGGGTTCAATCACTCCAATGATGGGAATTCCAACAATATTTTTCAATTTTTTCAACGCATAACTTGAAGCGGTATTACATGCTACAACGATGGCTTTTACAGGAATATCATTTAAAAATTTAGTTATCTGAGTTGCAAAATCAATTATTGTGTTTTCACTTTTGGAACCGTACGGAACTCTTGCCGTGTCACCAAAATATATTAAATTTTCCTTAGGCAATAATTTTCGTATCTGCTTATAAACAGTCAATCCGCCTAATCCACTATCAAATATTCCAATAGGTAATTGTTTTTTATTAATATTATTACCGGTGAATTTTCTCATCCTGAACCTGTAATTTTTTTATCTTGCTCAATTTTAAATTTTTTAATAGCATAGTATAAAGAGAGAGCTATTTTGCTACGATATGAACTTCTTGCTAAATTTATTCGTTCATTTTTATTTGTAATGAATCCCACTTCAGTTAAAATACAAGGCATTGAAGCACCGATCAAAACTATGAAACTGGCCTGTCGTAAACCTCTGGATTTCGATTGCTTTAATCGACCAGAATATTGTGTCTCTACTAATTTAGCCAATTCTTGGCTCTCTTTCATAAATTCTCTCTGCGCCATTGTTGCTAAAATATATTGCTGCGGTGACAACATATCTTTATATCTACCTTGATTTTCCTCTAATCGAATTACACTATTTTCCACTGCTGCTATATCAATTGCTTTCTTTGTTCCTCTGGGAGCTAATAAATATGTTTCGGTACCAAAAGTAGCAGCACTGTTTTCAATTGCATTTACATGCACACTAACAAATAATTTTCCATTACTTGCATTTGCCATTTGTGTTCTTTTCCAAAGTGGAATAAACTTATCTGTCTTCCGAGTATATACTATTTTTACATCAAGATACTTTTCCAACAATTCCCCCAATTTTAGCACAATATCTAATACAATATCCTTTTCTTTTAAACGGCCATAACTTGTTCCCGGATCTTTTCCACCATGTCCGGCATCTAATACAATCGTATCTATTAACCATTTAGAACGAATATCTTTATTATTTTCTACTACATTTGGAACTAATGCCTTTGCTTTTCTTACATTAATTGAAATCGTATTGGATTTCTCGTTGACATCAAAATCATAATTAGAAATATTATTACGAAACTTAAATGATAATTGCACACTTTCTTTTGTTTGAATTGCATCAATTTCTCTAACATCTCCGCGAGAATATTTTTTCTTCGTTTTATCAATATCAATACTTGCACCCAAAACAGTAAAATATAACCAATTACCAGTATTCCATATTTTACAATATTCCTTTCTAAATGCTTTATCAGCCATTATCTGAATCATTGTTCCATTTCGTAATTCGTTTACTTTAATTATTCCCAATGAATATTCTGCCGGAGAAAGAATATAAGTATCAATTTCTTTATTGTATTCAATTTTATTATAAAAATGTATTTTCAATATTCTTACAAATTCAGCAAAAGGAATATAAAGCCCATTCCCCACCCTTTCAATTGGTGCCGGAAGATGATATAATTTTCCATCGACTTTATAAAAAGCACTTCCACCATAAAATGTAATTTTTTTATCTTTTACAACTGACTTGATGATCCAATTATCATAATCAATATCAAATTCATCACCAAAAGTTTTAAGAAAATGATTTAATGAAATCCATTCATAATCGTATAATTGTGATGAAAAAATATATTCCGTCTCATCAAAAGAAGTTCTTTTAATTTTAACCGAATCGGCAAATAATACATTTGTTATTAAAAGTATAATGCTTATTAAAATAAATATTTTTATTTTGTTCGATTTACTAATAATTCTTCCCCTCAAATACTTTCATAATATACTCATTTATTTTTTTAAATCAATCTGTATTTGATAAGAAATTTCATAATCGGTAAAATCTGTTTTATAAAGGAAATTAAAAATAGCCGAACCTAAATAATAACCGAAATTAAAATCCAAATATGAAGAATTGCCGATTAATCGTTGAATCAAATAATTAGGATAATAAAGTGGTCTTGTAAAATAAATATTTGATGTCTTCTTCTCTCCATAAGAATATTGAGCAAGAATATAATATTTACTCTTTTTATATTTTAAACGAAAATATGTAAGAAATGAAAATTTATCTGCAGGGGAATAATAATTACTCCACTGTAAATTTAAACATTTTGAATATTCATAATCAGCTCTAATTTTCAAAACATCTTCCGTCTGGTCGGTATATGACAACAAATGCGGAAAGTATTCTGTTTCCTCTAAAATATCCTGATCCTTGATCTGATAACTGATCAAAAAATGTATCTGATCAAATCTTAATCTCATTTCATTTATCCATTTCCTACTAAAAGCATCTGTTTCATTCGCATAAATATAAACACTTCTAAGTCGTAAATTATAAGAATATGTATAGTCCAAACCATTAACAAAACCTATACCTTCAGAATCTAAATACGATCCCCACTTTGTATCTTTATCAAACGATTTATAATTACTGTTGATTTTCGTTACTGAAGTGTTGAATTTAAATTTGCCGAATTCCTGAAGTAATCCAATATTTATGTGATTAAGATGATCAAATGAATGCGAGAGATTAAAATTAAATTTTGAAATATCTCTTTCCATTTGGATCCAATATTCAAAATACGGATCTTTTTTTTCATAATAAACCGCCATTCCATAAATATCATCATTATTCGAAAATTCACCTGACGAGATATAGATATCGTTATAATTTGCAAAACTCAATCTTAATTTTTCACCTGCATAAGAGATATGTTTTAATTTTTTATAATAATCATAATTTTTCGTTTTCATCTTAAAATTTGAAATACGAAAATTCTGCGAAGGATTAGAAGTAAAACGCATGAACTGATTGCCAATTAAAAAACCCTTTGCAATATTAACTGCTCCTCTACCAATTCCTGCCGAAAATGAACCATAGTAAATTTTAACCGAATTCAAGTTTTCAATAATTTTATCCGAATACAAAATATCTTGATGAAATATTTTTAAATGAGAATATAGATCAACATAAAATTGATTTTTAATTTGTGTAAAATCCGTAATTGATGCTTTTGAACGAAATGCACCAAATCCGTCCATTGAAATTTCTTGTAACTTTTCAGAACTCATTCCTTCCAAATATAATGTAGAATCAGAAAAATCTTCACAAAAAATTCTATTACAATTTAAAAAGAATAAAACAAAGACAAAGAATGAGATAAACCAAGATCTAAATGCCATTGTAAAGATTCCTGTATGTTAAAATTTTTGAGTGTAAAGTTTATTCCACCTTTAATAATTTTTGAAAAACCTTCATAAGAAATGGAATAATAGAAAAGATCCCAATGTTGCAATTTAATTCCAACACTTCCCGCCCATGGCAAATATTGGCTTTTCTGTATCGCAGTATATAGATCAATATCATCTATTGGAAATACAGAAATTCCAAAAAGTACACTTGGATCAATTAAATCCAATTCATTTTTATTAAATTGATAATTATAAAAATGTAAATATGAAAAACCAATTTTAAATATCTGATGCGGGATCAATACAATACCGACAGAAGTTGATAAGCATCCATAATTTGAATAATCTTTAATATTTGCATTATTATATTCAAGTGCTACTCCTATTTTCATTTTTTTTGTATTCATTATCATATGATCAATCGAAATGAAAGAATTATTCATTTTAGAAAATTGTTGTGACAAAATATGAATATTGGGATTTATCGAACCAATATTAAATGCAACATTTAAACTAAATTCCGTAATATCAAAACCCGTATAAATAGGCGTATAACTAACATTGAACTGATTATCTTTATAATTTAAAGCGGGATTGATCAAAGATGATTGAGCAGATATTGATTGAGTATTATTTACATAACCAAGCCCACAATCAGTTAATGGTAGTGAAAACCATTCTAAACCGAATAATGAATTTGTCAATATTAATATTAATATTATTTTTTGTTTCATTTAACAACTTTAAAAATCAATGCCAGAATGTTTGTTTTTTACATTCTTGCCATGAATTTTACATTTAGTTTTAGGTGCATCTTTTACATTGAATATTTCAGTTTCAACGGGACAAAATTCAGTCGGAAGTTTTTTTGTCTCAGAACATATTTTGTATTCACGAACACCATCTGGTTGTATAAAATCTTTTTTTTCTAATTTCAAACTATCATAAGTACTTTTCATGAATTTTGCCCAAATTGGTAATGCCGTCATATCGCCAGACATTCCACTTCCCAATGATACTGCTGGATCATCGACTCCTACCCACACACCTGCTACAATATCTTTTGTAAATCCGACAAACCAAGCATCTGTAAAATCATCGGTTGTTCCCGTCTTGCCTCCAGCCGGATAATAGAAATGATATTTCCATCTCACTTTTCCACCAGTGCCCTTATTAACAACTGTCTGTAACATATTTACCATAATATAAGCCGTTTCTTTACTTAATACCTCTTTAGAAAATTGTGGACTTTTATATACTTCATTACCTTCTCTATCCAGTATTTTTTTAATCGCATATGGTTTATTCCAAACTCCTTGATTGGGAAATACTGTATAAGCGGAAACAATATCTTTTACATATACACTTCCAGTTCCTAAAGCTATTGATTCATAAGGAGGCAAAGAGGTTGTAATTCCCATTTGTTTAGCATAATTTCGAACTACATTAGGAGTAATTAATTCTTGTACAATTGCAATACTTATTAAATTTATAGAATGTTGCAAACCTGTTCGCAAAGTCGTTAAACCACCAGTAGAATTGTCATAATTACTTGGTGTCCACAAAGAACCATCTGGCTGACGAATTGCAACAGGTTGATTTAATAATTGTGTTGATGGAGAATATCCGTTGTCAATAGCAGCAGTATAAATAATCGGTTTAAATGCAGAACCTGGCTGACGCTTAGCTTGTACGGCACGATTAAATTCACTTTTAACAAAATCTTTCCCTCCGATCATTGCAAGAATTGCTCCATCATTTGGATCTAAAGCAATAAACGCCCCCTGTACTTGTTTTGCTTTTGAAGGTAACAATGTCCACAAAGAATCATTTGTAATATTAGGAATTATATTATCAGGATAATATCTTTCATATAATTTCTTTAATAAAGATCTATTATTTTTTAATCTTTCATCTAACTTATTCTGTAAATAATCTAATTGTTCATAATATACCTTCTCAGCATTTTTTTGCATCACACTATTTAATGTAGAATAAATTTTAAGGCCATCTTTATGAATATCAAAACTTTCGTTTGCCGCAACTTCCTGCCTAATTTCTTCAGTAAAATAAGGGGCAATTCCAATATCTTTTTGCTCTATAGTTTCGGTCCTTTCCTCAAGAGTGTTAACATAATCTAATTTTGAAATATATTTTTGCTCCACCATATTATTTAAAACGATATTTCTGCGTCTAATTGCCTTGTTATGATGATTAAATGGAGAAAAAGCATTCGGTCCCGGCAAAATGCCTATTAGCATCGCCATTTCATCAAGATTCAAATCGTATGCCTTTTTACCAAAATAATAATTTGCCGCCGATTGAATTCCATAAGAACCATGCCCGAAGAATACTGAATTTAAATACATCTCAAGAATTTCATCTTTTGTATATGCTCTCTCAATTTCTATTGCAATAATTAGCTCTTTTATCTTACGAACATATTTTTTTTCCATTGATAAATGTAATGTCCTTGCTAATTGTTGCGTGATTGTCGATGCTCCTTGAGGAGATTCTCTTGAAAACAATATATTAGTTGTAGCCGCTACCAAAGTTCTCTTAACATTCATCCCCCAATGGTTGTAAAAATTTTTATCTTCAGTAGATAATAAAGCATTTATTAATGTATCCGGAAGTTGTTCCAACGGCACCAATACTCGCTTTTCAGTTGCGAATTCTTTCAATACTTTTCCATCCGAAGAATATACCGGAGATGCTAGATCGGGATGAAACTGTTCCAACTCTTCCAAACTCGGCAAATTTCTATTGAAATACATAAACACAAAAAAAATCATTAAACAACCGATCAATACAATAATAATACTATTTAATGCATATTTAAGTAATAATTTTATAGTGTCCTTCCTCATATTGTTAATTTAACTTTTTATTTCCATTTTTAAAATACTTTTATTAAATTTTTTTATCTCATTTTGCCAACTATCAAAAATATTTCTATCAATTTTTAAAAAATCACTTATTTCATTTCTATTTTTGTGTTCCTCTAATAAAGTCATTAACTGCAAATAATAACTCTCTAAATGATTATTTGCAGTATTCTCTAAAACATTTTTTATATTAATACCAAAATTGAAAATATCATCCTTATTCCATTCTGTGATCAATTCTAATTCATCAAAAGATAGATTTTGTTGGATTATTATTTCATGTATTTGAGATTTGTTCAATTGATCAATATTATTCTTTTCCAAAAAACTTAAAAACCAAATATAAAAAGTATGTAAATGTTTTATATGTTTATATCTTTGGAAAATAGGTATATCTAAAGAAGGGATCTTTTTATTATTATTACATTTTTTACCAAATTCAGTCAGGGATATACTTTGAAATATTTTTGATCGTTTCAAAATATTTAATTTTATTAATTCATTTATGGCAATGCCAACAATCAAATCTAAATCCTTATTGGAAATATTATTCAAATTTTTATAATTAGAAGTAATTTTATTACGAATATTTCTTCCATGTAATTTTTCCTTTTTCCCCAATTCAACATTGATAATATTGATAATATCATTAGAAAAATTTGTTTCATCCGTGCTTGGCAAATTATCGGTTTTAATATCTTCGATTTCCCATTTCAAACATGAATCACATCCACCACAAGTAGAAAACAAATATTCCTCTTCAAAATAATCTAATATTATTCGCCTTCTGCAAACATTATCATTAAAATAATCAATGGTTTTTTGTAATCGTGATACTAAATATTTTCTATATTCAAAAATCGATTTTAATTTAATGTCAATTTCAGCAATATCTTTTTTTGGATTTATACTAAAATTTCCATCCACATTTTCAATATAATTAAAATCTAATAACAATTTAATTGCGGAATTTTCAACATTATCTTCATTTGCTTTTATTTGTTTATTTACAATTTCATAATATTGACTTTTAATAATTTTAATATCGGGATATTTAGAAGAAATAAAATATTCTTGAATATCTCTATCATCAGGCGAATAGATTGCAATACAAAATGAGCTTTTACCATCGCGACCAGCTCTACCAGCTTCTTGATAATAATTTTCCATATTGCCCGGCATATGGTAATGAATCACAAATCTTACATTCGGCTTATCAATTCCCATTCCAAAAGCATTCGTTGCAACAATAATAGATATGTCCCCTTCAATCCACTTTTTTTGCATAGCATTTCTCTGCTTTGATGTTAATCCTGCATGATAAATCCCAACAGAATAATGCCACTCTCTCAACAATTCACCTACCATTTCTACACTATTTCTCGTAGCACAATAAATGGCTCCTGAACCGGAAACTTGTTTTAATATCCTTTTTAATAATGCAATTTTATCTGTCTGTTTTTTACATTTTAATGCAACATATTTTAAATTAGGACGATCAAAAGTTGACTTGAAAATTTCTTCGTTTTTAAATCTTAAAAATTTGATAATGTCTTGTGTGACGTGATAAGTAGCCGTACCGGTAAATGCAGCAACACGCGGAATTTTCATTTCCTTTATAAATTTCCCAATTACTCTGTAACTCGGTCTAAAATCGTGTCCCCATTGTGAAATACAATGTGCTTCATCAATAGCGATAAATTCAACTTTTAATTTTGAAATAATATTTTTAAACTTATCATTATTCAACCTTTCAGGTGCTACAAATATTATTTTGTATCTGTTATCAAATAAATTTTCGAATCTATTATGCATCTCTTTTTTTGAAAGTGTTGAAGAAAAATATGTTGCGCTTATTGATAATTTTTTTAAATTTTTAACCTGATCTTGCATTAAGGCAATGAGAGGTGAAATAATTATCGTTATTCCTTTGAACATTACAGCTGGTAATTGATAGCATAAAGATTTTCCACCACCGGTAGCTAAAATTGCTATTGTATCATTTTCATCAAGAATTGATTGGATTATTTTTTTCTGTTGCGGACGGAATCCTGGTAATCTAAATTTCTCTTTAAGAATCTTTTCTAATACCATATTTGTCCTTATTTCTCTTTATTAAATATACAAAAAATACTTTAATTTGTTATTTATTT
>JAUVLI010000015.1 GCA_030600775.1 Fidelibacterota bacterium
CGGAATTAAACACTGTTACAGAAAATCCCGGTATTGATATTCAAGCACGAAAAGGTACGGATGTAAAATCTGTAATGGATGGAATGGTAACATCAGTTACTTGGTTGCGCGGATATGGGAATACCATTATTATTTTTCATGAAAATGGTTTTTTTACAGTATATTCTCATATTGATGGAATTAGAATAAAAGAAAATGACTATGTAAAATCCGGCCAAACAATAGCAGAAGTCAGTGATAGCGGATCTATAAAAGGCGATTTATTACATTTTGAAATCTGGAATGCAAAACAAAATTTAAATCCTGAAACATGGTTGAAAAGGTAGAAAAAAATATTGAAATTAAATAATATATATCAATCAACAACACTAAATAGGTAATTAAATGAATAAAGAAACAAGACAAATATTAATAAAAATTTATGAAAAACAATTTAATGAAGAAGTGAAAAATATTTCAAAATTAGTTCGTTCTGGTTCTAATAGAGAATATTATCGTATTCGTAGTGATAACAATTCAGCTGTTGGTGTTTATAATTCCGATAAGAAAGAAAATATTGCTTTTATTGAATTTACAAAACATTTTTTAGAAAATGGTTTAAATGCTCCGAAAATTTATCAAACAGATTTGAAAAAAAATGTTTATCTTGAAGAAGATTTGGGCAATGTAACCCTTTTCGGATTTTTATCTAATGTGTATCAAAAAGGTATATTTCCGCAAGGATTAATTGATGTTTATAAAAATGTATTAACGATTCTTCCGAAAATTCAGATCAATGTTGATAGAAAAATCGATTATTCTAAATGTTATCCTCGCGATTTATTTGATCGCCAATCAATGATGTGGGATTTGAATTATTTTAAATATTATTTTTTAAAATTAGCTAAAGTATCTTTTGACGAACAATTGTTAGAAGATGATTTCCAAAAGTTTTGTGATTACTTATTAGATGTTGACAATAATTTCTTTTTATATCGGGACTTTCAATCGCGAAATATTATGTTAAAAGATAAAGATATTTATTTTATTGATTACCAAGGTGGTAGAAAGGGAGCGTTACAATATGATGTAGCATCTTTACTCTATGATGCGAAAGCGAATATTCCCGAACATATTCGCAAGCAATTATTGAAGCATTATATAGATGAATTACAAAATTATATTAAAATTGATAAACAGAAATTTATTCAGCAATATTATGGATATGTTTTAATTAGGATAATGCAAGCAATGGGCGCTTATGGATTCAGAGGGTTTTATGAACGAAAAGAGCATTTTTTAAAGAGTATTCCTTATGCAATAAAGAATATGAAATATATTTTAGATAATGTTGAATTGCCAATTAAAATACCGGTGTTATTAGATGTGTTGAATAATGTTGTAGGATCAAAATGGTTGGAAAAAATTGGCAAAGAAAAGAATAATTTAAAAGTTTGTATTAATAGTTTTGCATACAAAAAGGGAATTCCAGGAGATGCGAAAGGCAATGGCGGTGGATTTGTTTTTGACTGTAGGGGTATTCTTAATCCCGGAAGAATTGATGAATTTAAACAATTAACCGGTAAAGATAAACAAGTGCAAGAATTTTTGGAAAATGAAACAGTGATAAATGATTTTTTAACAAATGTTTTTGTTATGGTAGATAGAACAGTTGAAAATTATTTAAACAGGAATTTTACCGATCTATTGGTTAATTTTGGTTGTACTGGTGGACAACATCGTTCTGTATATTGTGCCGAAAAATTATTCAAGCATTTGGAAGATAAGTTTGGCATTTCAATAATTTTAAATCACAGAGAACTCGAGAGTTAATAATTATATGAAAGCAATGATTTTAGCAGCGGGTTATGGTACTCGATTGAAACCTATTACAAATAACATTCCAAAAGCATTGGTTGGAGTAAATAATATTACTCTTTTGGAAAATGCAATAAATACGGTCGCAAAGTTTGGTTTTGATGACGTTTTAATTAATATTCATTATTTTGCAGAAAAAATAAAAAATTTCATTGATAATAATAATTTTTCTGTAAAGGTAACTATTTCAGATGAGAGCAAAAGATTGCTAGATATCGGTGGTGGCTTAAAAAATGTGAGTTGGTTCTTTGACAATGAACCATTTTTATTATTCAATGTTGATATCGTATCGGATATAAATTTAAGTAAGATGATGGAATTTCATAAAAGTTCAGAGGCGTTAGTTACATTAGCTACTCGAAAGCGAAAGTCGTCAAGATATTTGTTATTTGACGAAGATAATAAATTAATCGGTTGGAGAAATGATAAAAATGGTGAAGAAAAATTAGTAAGAAAATCAGATACTTTTTTTAAGCAGACGGCTTTTAGTGGAATTCATATTATTGAGCCGAAAATTTTTGAATTAATGCCGAAAAAAAACAAATTTTCTATTATCGAATTATACTTGAATTTAGCGAATGATTATTGGTTACAAAGTTATGATCATTCCGATTCGCAGTGGGTAGATGCAGGGAAAAAGCAGGGTTTGATTCAAGCGAGGGAAATTTTAAATAAAAATGTAAAAATTAGAACAGGAACAAATGAAAATAATTGATTTAAGAAGTGATACCGTTACTCAACCGACAAAAGCAATGAGGAAAGTAATTGCGAATGCAGTCGTTGGCGATGATGTTTTGGGAGATGATATCACTGTAAATAATTTACAGCACCGTGTTGCTAAAATGTTCGGAAAGGAAGCCGGTCTTTTTATGCCGAGTGGTACAATGAGCAATCAAATTGCCATCGCAATTCATACGCAACCGGGAACAGAAGTAATTTGTGATAAAGATGCTCATATTTATATTTATGAAAGCGGTGCTCCGTCATTGATTTCCGGTGTACAGATTAATCCATTAGATTGTGGAGATGAAATTTTAGATCCTAAAATTCTTGAGAAAAATATTCAAAAGTGGGATGATATTCATCATGCACCTACTACTTTAATTGAAGTTGAAAACACAAATAATAAAGCCGGTGGTGTAATTCTTTCTTTAGAAAAAATTAAAAAGATCAAAAATATTGCAGATAAATATAAGATTCCTTTGCATCTTGACGGAGCGAGAATTTGGAATGCACATATCAGTACGGGAGTTAGTTTCGAAGAATATGGAAAGTATTTTGATACAATAAGTGTATGTTTTAGTAAGGGATTAGGAGCGCCAGTTGGTTCAATGTTGTTAGGGACGAAAAGACATATTGAAAAAGCATTACGAAAACGGAAACAACTTGGAGGCGGAATGCGACAAATTGGTTTGTTAGCTGCTGCTGTAGATTATGCACTTGATAATAATTTAGCAAAAATTAAAGACGATCATCGTCATGCAAAATATTTTGCTGAAAAAGTAAATAAAATTAACGGATTTGAAATTAATTTTAAAAATGTACAATCCAATATTGTGATGATAAAAGTTAGTGGTCAAAATGCAGAAGAAGTTGTTAATAAATTAGAAAAGCTTGGGTTAAAATCATTACCAATTAGTGATTCAATTATAAGAGTTGTTTTTCATCTTCATATAAATGATGATGATACAAAAGACGCGATAAAAATATTTAAAAAGATAAAAAACTGATAGAGGGAAAGATGAATAAAAAATTAATTAATAGAATTCTAGTTTCTGTAATTTCGGTACCGATATTAATTTTATTGGTTTATGTTGGTAAAATTTATTATTTGGCGTTTATTATTATTGTTATTGGATTGTCATTATGGGAATTATTAAAATTAACAAAATTTCCATCCATATTTTTAAAAATTAGCATTATTTTTATTTCCTTGCTTGGAGTTATTTCATTTTATTATAATAAAATGGAATATATTATTTTATTAATGTTTTTTCTGTTTTCGTTAAATTCCATAATTTTAATGCTTTTTTATAAGAAAAATTTTATTAGAAATTTATATTTAGGAATAGGTGCTTTTATTTATCCTGCGTTAAGCATTGGTGCTTTAGTTTTAATTAGGGAATTTCCAAAACTGATTACTGTTCCTTATAATACAGGTTGGTTACTGGGCATTTTATTATTTCTCGGTATTTGGATTTGTGATTGTTGTGCATATTTTTTCGGAATGGCTTACGGGAAAAATAAAATTTATCCCTCTGTCAGTCCAAATAAATCATGGGAAGGTACAATTGCAGGAATTTTTGGAAGTTTAATTGTTTATTTAGTTGCATTTAAATTTGATGTGATAAATTTCTTTAATTTTTGGGATTATTTGGCTATGACATTAATTACGGGTGTTTTTGGTCAATTAGGGGATTTAATAGAATCAAAATTAAAGAGAACTGTCGGTGTGAAAGATTCTTCTAATTTATTAATGGAACATGGTGGAGTCTTAGATAGATTTGATTCTTTAGCATTAGCGGCGCCGATATTTTGGCTATATTTATATTTGCGATTTGTAAATTAATTGCTTATTTTATACATAAGTTTTATGACAAAATAATTGAGGTAAATTAGTGGAAAAAAAAGAAATTCGTTCAATATTAGCTACCGATTGTGGTAGCACTACTACAAAAGCAATTCTAATTGAGAAGAGGGAAGGCGTATATCGTTTAATAACAAGAGGTGAAGCACCTACAACTGTTGAAGCACCTTTTGAAGATGTAACGCGTGGTATATTAAATAGTGTAAAAGAAGTTGAAGAACTTCGTGAAAGACAATTATTGGATGGAGATAAGATTATTACTCCACAAAGTGGCGACAAAGGAGTAGATATTTATATTTCTACGAGTTCTGCAGGTGGTGGGTTACAAATGATGGTTGCTGGATTAGTAAAGGCGATGAGTGCTGAATCAGCAGAGAGAGCGGCACTTGGAGCCGGTGCAATCGTTATGGATATTATTGCAACTAATGATGGTAGATTACTACATGAAAAAATATCAAGAATTAGACATTTACGACCGGATATGATTCTTCTATCAGGCGGAACTGATCAGGGAAATATTAAAACAGTTGTAGAATTATCAGAATTAATAAAGGCAGCAAATCCTCAACCGCGATTAGGGATGAATTATAAATTACCTGTTATTTTTGCCGGTAATAAAAAGGCATCCGGAGAAATTGAGAAAAATTTAGATAAAATCAGTGCTTTAACTGTTGTTCCAAATTTACGTCCAACATTAGAGCGAGAAAATCTTGGCCCTGCTCGTGATAAAATTCATGATTTATTTATGGAACATGTAATGGCACAAGCGCCGGGATATAAAAAATTAATGGCTATGACAGATGCTCCAATTATGCCTACTCCGGGAGCAGTTGGATACATTATGCAAGTGATCGCAAGAAATGAAAAAATTACCGTAGTTGGAGTAGATATCGGAGGAGCCACTACAGACATATTTTCAGTTTTTAAAGATCTTGAGACAAAAGAATCTGTATTTAACAGAACTGTAAGTGCAAATCTTGGAATGAGTTATTCTATTTCAAATGTGTTGGCGGAAGCTACTTTGCCAAATATTCAAAGATGGGTTCCATTTGAAATTGATGAAGTTGATCTAAGAAATCGTATCGGGAATAAAATGATCCGTCCAACAACGATTCCACAATCATTAGAAGAACTAAAATTAGAGCAAGCAATCGCCAGAGAAGCATTAAGATTATCATTTAAGCAACATAAATCATTTGCAGTTGGACTAAAAGGTGTACAAAAAGAGAGAACTATTTCAGATGCATTTGAACAGACATCTTCTGGTGTTACATTGGTGAATATGATGGATTTAGATTTGATGGTTGGGAGTGGTGGAGTATTATCGCATGCACCGAAGAGACATCAAGCAGCTAAAATGATGATAGATGCATTTTTGCCTGAAGGTGTTACTCAAATTGCAGTAGATTCAATTTTTATGATGCCACATTTAGGTGTTTTGGCAAGTGTAAATGAACACGCTGCTACAGAGGTTTTTAACAAAGATTGTTTAATCCGTTTAGGCACATGCATTGCTCCAGTTGGAAAGTCAAAACCTGGGAAAGATTATGTTAAAGTAGAATTAGATTTACCAGATGGTACAAAGTTTAAAAAGACATTGAAATATGGAGAATTATTACTTGTAGAAGCACCTTATACCGCGATTCCGGCTGTGATCACTCCGGCTTCCAGAAAAATTGATGCTGGATCTGGTTTTGGTGAAGTAGTAAATACAAAAGTTTATGGAGGAAATGTTGGGATAATAATTGATGCAAGAGGAAGACGACCCTTTTTGATTCCGACAGATCCAAAAGAACGAGTGGAGAAATTGCAAGAATGGAGTAAGGCAATAAAAGAATTCGATGAAAATTAATAAGATATTAAATAATTTAAATAATGATCTATTATTAAGATAGTAGGAGGATAGAATGGCACATGCTTATGTTCCGGGACTAAAAGTGGTACCACATACAACTGTAAAGAAAGTAAGACAATTACCTATTAAGGGTGAAATATTAAAAAATGTAGGTGAAAAAGTATTAGCAGCCGATGAAGTTGCAAAGACACATTTACCGGGAAATATTATTCCGATAAATATTGCAAATAAATTAAATATAGAACCAGTAGATATTAAAGATTTTATGAAAAAGGAAAAGGGTAATCCAATAAAAAAAGGTGAAATTATTGCAGAGACGAATGGAATATTCGGATTATTTAAAAGCGTTGTAAATGCACCAATTGATGGAACATTAGATTCATTTTCACATATCACTGGTCAAGCAATATTGAGAGAGAATCCAATCCCTGTAGCAGTAAATGCTTATATAGATGGTGTTGTAGATGAAATTATCGCAGATGAAGGGGTTGTTGTAAAGACGCAAGCCGCTTTTATTCAGGGGATCTTTGGTATAGGTGGAGAGCGAAGAGGGGAATTAAAAATTGTTACTTCTACTCAAGATATACCTATTGAAGAAGAAATGATTGATGAAAATTGTAAAGATAAAATTATTGTAGGAGGTTCCTTTTTAACATATTCAGCATTTAAGAAAGCAATTAAAATTGGAGTGAAGGGAATAGTTGTTGGTGGATTTAATTACAATGATATTAAGAAAATAATTGGATACGATATTGGTGTTGCAATAACAGGGCAAGAAGATATTAAAACTACGCTAATTTTAACAGAGGGCTTTGGTAAAATCCACATGGCAAGACAAACATTTGAATTGTTAAAAAAATATGAAGGTGATGTTGCTTCAATAAATGGTGCGACACAGATCCGTGCAGGTGTAATTCGTCCGGAAGTAATTATTCCAATAAAAACAGATCAGAAAGAAGATTCCGAAAAGAAAGAAATAATTGGAATGGATATTGGTACAGAAGTCAGAATAATTCGAGCTCCATATTTTGGAATAATAGGAAATATAACCGGACTTCCGCATAAATTACAAAAATTGGAATCTGGTTCTTGGGCTCGTGTTGCAAAAATAAAAATAGGGGAAACTCAAAAAGAGGTATTATTACCACGAGCAAACTTAGAGATGATAGAGAATAAATAATAATATTAATTTATTAGGAATGTTATGTATTTTACAAGTAAATATTTTAATGATACAATGCTATTTGAAGCAAAAGATATTGTATTAAGCAATTTGGGAATTGTCCAATATAAAAGGGGACTTGCAACTGCATTGTCAAAGCAAAATGTAAAAAATATTATACTAGATTTCAAGCGGGTAAAAATTAATAATAGTGAAGGACTTGGCACACTATTGTTGGCAAAGAGATATTCACAAGGTAAGGGAGGGGAATGTACACTGGTGTTTCCTCAACCCAAAGTCATTAGTTGTATGAAAAAAGCAGGCATATATAAATTATTTAAAATCATTAACAATGAAAATGAATATCAAATGGTGCTGAAGAAACTCAAAAAAGTGAATAAAGAAGAAAAACCATTAAATGACAATACTTTAAATACAAAATGAATTAAGTTTTTTGAACTATTATGATTTCATTTTTACAAAACATTGACTATCAATTATTTATTATAGTTAATCAAAAATTAATACATCCTATATTAGATGTATTTTTTGTATTAATAACAGGAAAAACATTTTGGCTTGTTCCTCTATTGGTTTTCTCTGCTTTTGCCTTGTTTTTTGATAAAAAAAGAGGACGAATTATTTTTGTTTTAATGATATTATCGGTTAGTTTTTCCGATTATTCTGTTTATAACTGGATAAAGCCAAATGTAAAAAGAGTCAGACCTTCAAGAGCGATGGAATATTATGAAAATGTTAGTTCGGAAATGAACAAAGCGTTGGAACATATTAGAATATTAACAGGGAAAGGCGGTAAATGGTCAATGCCATCAAATCACGCATCCAATTTTTTTGCCGGCGCAACTCTATTGGCGATCTTTTATTTTAAATATAGATATATATATTTTGTTACTGCATTTTTAGTGGGATATTCCCGCATCTATGTTGGAAAACATTATCCATTTGATGTTTTTATGGGAATGGTTTATGGAGTGTTTATTGCATTATTGTTTTATTATTTTTGGGTAATGATAAGAGTGAGATTAGAAAAAAAAGAAAATTATTTGCTTAGTATAAAATAATTTTATTTCAGTTTCAAAGAACTGTCACGAATTTTTATAATTTTTGTATTTATTTTATTCATAAATAATATTTTGTAAAGTATTCTTTTTATTCCAGTTAAAGTTGGTTTATAATATTCAAAGAACTCATCCGGAGAATTATATATATCTAAATATTCAATGATCCCGCCTCTTTGAACAAATGTATTTTGTCCATTCCAGGTGTTATAAATTTTATTTTGATCAATTAATGCAATTCCATATTCGTTAAGTTCGTTATATTTATTGGAAGACATTGATAGAATTCTATTTAAGTAGTTTTTATCAACAGTAACGCCTTCTAAAACAACCCACTTATCTTGATAAAATATTTCTGTCCAACCATGAATCATTTTTTGTGGAAATAGTGAATAAGCGATGCCTGTAATTGTTCCTTTATGAATATTTTTCTTTATTTTTAATCCTTTAAATCTACAAGGAATTCCATTTGATCTTAAAAGTGCCATAAGTAATATAGATTTTGTGATTCCATTTCCATATTTTTTTATCAAGACATCAGATGCTTTCATATTATCAGATTCAGGATAACCGAATAATATCTCATTTTGGACAAAATTATAAATTTGATTGACCTTTTCATATTTGCTTAATTTTGACCATTTTTTTTGTGAATTTAGATCCACAATAAATTTATGATTATAATTTAATAATTCTGTTTTTTGTAGAAATCTATCCACTTCTATGCTTTCTCTTATTTTCCATAAAATAATATAAGAATTATTTGTTAAATATGAAAAGAATTATTGAAATTATAAATATTTTATTATATATTGAATACACTGGAAAAATATCTGATGTTTTTTATTTTGATACTTGATTATACCGTTGGAAAAAGTGTGTTTGTTTTATGAAAAAAATTCTGCAGGTGATACTCTGATCTTGTCGAATGGAGAGATACATGAATTGAATTATGAATTAAACACTCAGTAGAATATTGGGTATTTTTTTTATAAAGTAAACAAAATAAATCATTAGAATTCTTGTTAAATTTATATAATTTATAGTAATAAAATATTACTTTTTTTAGTGATTATTAAATAAAAAATTCTTAAATTATACATAATGAAAAAGATGAAAAATATATATTGGGATATCGTTAAAAATGTAGCAGATGAAAGAGCAATTGATGAATATAAAGCAATTAAAATATGGTCTGAAATAGTTGGAAAAAGGACTTCAAAAGTAACTTCACCAATAAAAATAATAAATGGGAAAATGATCGTTAAGGTAAAAAATAGCGTTTGGAGAAATGAATTGGTAATGTTAAAAGAAGAAATATTGAAAAAATATGAAAATAGATTAGAAAACAGAATTGTTAAAGATATTAAATTTATGTAAAACGATTTATTCATAAAGAGAGAGGAAATGGCAAAACAAAAAGAAACATATCAATCAAATAAAATTACTGTATTAAAAGGACTTGAAGCGGTAAGGAAAAGACCCGCGATGTACATTGGAGATACGGGGAAAAGAGGATTACATCATTTGATTTATGAGGTTGTTGATAATTCTATTGATGAGGCATTAGCTGGCTATTGTTCACACATAGAAATTACGATTCATAAAAATAATATGGTTAGTGTATCTGATGATGGCAGAGGAATGCCGGTAGATATTCATCCGACTGAGAAAAAACCGGGTGTAGAAGTAATAATGACCCAACTGCATGCCGGTGGAAAATTTGACAAGGGAAGTTATAAGGTCTCGGGTGGATTGCATGGTGTTGGCGTTTCAGTTGTGAATGCATTATCAAGCAAATGTATTGTAGATATTAAAAGGGAAGGTAAAATTTTCCGACAAGAATATGAGAAAGGTAATCCGGTTAGTAAATTAATAGTAGTGGGGAAATCAAAGTCAACAGGTTCAAAGGTTATGTTTATTCCCGATGGAACAATATTTCCTAAAATAACATTTGATTTTGAAGTTGTAAGTGAAAGAATGCGAGAGCTTGCATTTTTAAATAAAAATATAAAGATTTCAATAACTGATGAAGTAAATGATGAATCGGAAACATTTCAATATAAAGGCGGAATTGTTGAGTTTGTAAAATATATTAATGAGATGCGTCATCCATTGCATCCAAAACCAGTATTTGTTTCTGCTGAAAAAGATGAAGTCGAAGTTGAATTTGCTTTTCAATATAATGATAGTTATTCGGAAAGTTTATTTTCTTTTGTAAATTGTATAAATACTGTAGAAGGTGGTACTCATTTAACTGGTGTAAAAACAGCAATTACTCGTTCTTTCAATAATTATGCTTCAAAAAATAAACTTTTTGACAAGATGAAAAAGAAAAATTTTTCGTTAAGTGGAGATGATACTCGTGAAGGAATAACTGCAGTTATTTCAATTCGAGTGCAAGAGCCACAATTTGAAGGACAGACCAAGACAAAATTGGGGAATAGCGAAGTTAAAGGAATCGTTGATAGTATTATTTTTGAAGGGATTAATGAATATTTTGAGCAGCATCCGAGTGTTGCAAGAAAGATCATCGAAAAAAGTATTATCGCCGCAAAAGCAAAAGAAGCAGCAAAAGCAGCAAGAGATCTTACTCGTAGAAAAAGTATTCTTGATGGAGGAGGCTTGCCGGGAAAATTAGCAGATTGTTCTATAAAAGATCCTGCGTTAAGTGAAATTTATATTGTTGAGGGTGATTCTGCGGGAGGTTCGGCAAAGCAGGGAAGAGATCGGCGTTTTCAAGCGATTTTGCCATTAAGAGGAAAAATTCTTAATGTTGAAAAATCCCGTATGGAAAAAATATTAAAAAATACTGAAATTCGTGCGATGATTACTGCTTTTGGAGCTGGAATTGGTCAGGATGAATTTGATATTAGCAAATTAAGATATCATAAAATAATAATAATGACCGATGCTGATGTAGATGGAGCACATATTAGAACATTATTATTGACTTTTTTCTTTCGTCACATGGGTGAATTAGTAACTAATGGAAATATATATATTGCTCAACCGCCTTTGTATTTAATTAAGCGAGGGAAAAAACAACAGTGGGCTTATAGTGATGATGAAATGAACAACATAATTAAAAGATGGAAAAAAGAAAGTAATAGTAAAATAATAATTTCTCGTTATAAAGGTTTAGGAGAAATGAATCCGGATCAGTTATGGAATACTACAATGGATCCAGAATTTCGTACTGTAAAACAAGTAACACTTGATGATGCTGCCAGCGCTGATAGAATGTTTTCAATATTGATGGGTGAAGTAGTAGAACCACGAAGAAATTTTATTCAGAAGAATGCAAAATATGTTAAAAATTTAGATATATAAAATTATAAAGGTGTGATTTTGGCTAATGAAAGAACAATTCAAATTGATATTGAGGAAGAATTACGAGATGCGTATTTAGATTATTCTATGTCGGTTATTGTTTCTCGTGCACTTCCGGATGTAAGAGATGGATTAAAACCTGTGCATCGTAGAATACTTTATGGTATGCACGAGTTAGGTTTACAACATAACAAAACATATAAAAAATCAGCTCGTATTGTTGGTGAAGTACTTGGAAAATATCACCCACATGGTGATACTTCTGTTTATTTTGCAATGGTGCGAATGGCTCAAGATTTTGCGATGCGTTATTTGATTGTCGATGGACAAGGAAACTTTGGCTCAATCGATGGTGACAATGCTGCTGCAATGAGATATACGGAAGCAAGGATGCAAAAAATTGCCGGTGACATGTTAGATGATATTGATAAAGAGACAGTAAAATTTGTTCCGAATTTTGATGATTCATTGACAGAACCGACAGTACTTCCAACTAAAGTTCCGACTTTATTAATTAACGGAGCTTCTGGAATTGCAGTTGGAATGGCGACTAATATTCCACCACACAATTTAAATGAAATCGTTGATGTACTTATTGCATTAGTTGAAAATCCAGAGCTTGATATTAATGGAATACGGGAATTCGTGAAAGGTCCTGATTTTCCTACAGGTGGATTGGCTTTTGGTTCAATGGGATTGAAATCAGCTTACGAAACAGGAAAGGGGAAAATTACAATAAGAGCAAGAGCGAGTGTAGAACAAGTTCGAAATAATAGAGAACAAGTTGTGATTACCGAGATTCCATTTCAAGTTAACAAAAGTAAACTTTTGGAAAAAACAGCAAAGTTAATCAGAGATAGGGTCATTGAAGATATTAGCGATTTAAGAGATGAGTCAGATAAAGATGGTATTAGAATTGTGTTTGAATTGAAAAAAGACGCAATCCCGGAAGTTGTGATAAATAATCTTTATAAGCATACACAATTACAAGGAACTTTCGGCATAATTATGCTGGCGTTAGTAAATGGAATCCCAAAAGTGTTATCGTTGAAAGAAACATTGATGCATTTTATAGAATATCGACATGAAATTATTGTTAATCGCACAAAATATAATTTGAAAAAGGCGGAAGCCGAGGCTCATATTTTAGAGGGATTAAAAATTGCATTAGATAATATTGATGAAATTATTGCATTAATAAAAAAATCTGCCAGCACTTCCGATGCAAAGAATAATTTAATAAAAAGATTTTCATTTTCTGTGATCCAAGCTCAAGCCATACTTGATATGAAGTTACAAAAATTAACTGGCTTAGAGAGAGAAAAAATCGTTCAACAATATTTGGAATTATTAAAATTAATTGAAATGTTAAATTTTATTTTAGAGAATAAATCTAAACGAATGGAAATAATGACGGATGAATTTAAGGAAATAAAGAAGAAATATGGCGATGAAAGACGAACAGAAATTATTGTAGATAGTGAAGATTTTACTGTTGAAGATATGATTGCCGATGAAGATATGGCTATAACAATTACGCATAATGGATATATAAAAAGAACGGCTGTTAGTGGCTATAGAGCTCAAAGAAGAGGCGGAATTGGCAAGCGCGGTGCTGGAATGAAAGATGAGGATTTTGTTGAGGATCTGTTTATTGCTTCTACTCATGAATATTTACTTTTCTTTACAAATTTTGGAAAAGTATATTGGTTAAAAGTTCATCAAATTCCGTTGTCAGGTAGAGCAACGCGTGGCAGAGCAATTGTGAATTTATTGCAAGCAGAAAAAGGTGAAAAAGTCAGAGCTTTTTTAAATGTAAGAGAATTTTCAGAAGATAAGAATATTATTATGGCAACTAAAAATGGGACGATAAAAAAGACATTATTATCTGCATATAGTCATCCACGAGTTAATGGGATCATTGCAATTAATCTTCGAGAAGGCGATGATCTTGTTGGCGTGAAAATTACCGATGGACATCAAGATATTCTTTTAGGATCCAGAGCGGGGAAAGCAATTCGTTTTCACGAAAAAGATGTACGCGAAGTTGGTAGAAATTCTACTGGTGTTAAAGGTATTACATTAGCTGGGCCAGAAGACACTGTTGTTGATATGATAACGGTAAGTCGCGAAGATGTAACTGTTCTTGCTGTTAGTGAAAATGGCTTGGGAAAACGCACAAAGATAACTGATTATCGTGCTCAACATCGTGGTGGAAAAGGTGTAATAACGCTAAAGACGAACAAGAAAGTTGGTAAGATGATCGCATTAAAAGAAGTAGTTGAAAAAGATGATCTAATGTTAATTTCCAATAAAGGATTAATGATCAGAATGCCAATAAATAAGATAAGTACTTATTCAAGAAATACACAAGGTGTAAAATTAATTAACTTAAAGGAAGAGGATCATTTAAGTTCTGTTGCTTATGTTGCAGAATCGGAAAATGAAGAAGAGGAATAAAAATGTCATTACAAAATTACATTGATAGAATAAATGTAATAAATGAAAATATTCGTAAGTTTAGTCAGTATCCGAAAAAAGTAAAACTTGTCGGTGTTAGTAAGACATTTAGCGTTGAGAAAATTCAAATGGCAATAGAAGCTGGAATAAAAGTGATTGGTGAAAATAAAGTGCAAGATGCGATTGCGAAATTTGAAAAAGAAAGTTTTCCAGGAATTGAAAGACATTATATTGGAAAATTACAATCTAATAAAGTTAATAAAGTACTTAATAATTTTCACTTCATTCACAGTTTGGATAGAGAAAAAATTGTAAAAAAAATTGATAAGTCAGGTTCACAAATTAAATGCTTAATAGAAGTTAACACTTCCGGTGAAAAAAGCAAAGGTGGAGTTGAGCCGGAAGAATTGGGAAATTTTATTTGTAAATTACACAAGTACAAAAGCATTCGGATTGTTGGATTAATGACAATTAGTCCGCTAACTAAAAATGAAGATGAAATCAGAAAATCATTTAAAAATTTAAAAGAATTATTAGAAGCAAATAAAAAAAATGAGACGGATAATATTCACTTTAATGAATTGTCGATGGGAATGACGAATGATTATAAAATTGCTCTTCAAGAAGGGGCGACAATGATAAGAATTGGTAGAGGTATTTTTGGAAGTAGAAAATAAATATTGTTGGATAAATATCACAGATAAGAATTCACAAGAGAACCCAAACTTGCCAGATAATTGGAAATATTATCAAATAAAAAAATATTTGAATTCGGAAGAATATTCTAATTTATCGAAAGATTGTGAAAATATTATTGTAACAGAAGAAAATGATAATGTTAAAGAAAACGAACTATTTTTGGTTAAGGATCATATTAATAATTCAGGTTTTAATCCTTTAATTGGCAAAAATAATGAAAAATATGGACAACGGTTTCCCGATATGTCTTTTCCTTATGTAGTTGATAATAATCTAAATGAAGTAATAAATATTGATTCATTGGAAAAAATAGTTATAGCTGCGGGAATAGTGAATTATAATGGGAAACTTCTATTAGATACTCCAAATATAGTTTATCAATCAATAATTGCAAATCATCAAGAGAAACATTTTTACGGATTTGTTATTTCAAAAAAAGATGGGATAAATAATTTTCTTAAGTTAATAGAAACAAATTATTAATAAATTAATAGGAGGATAGTATGCACAAAAATTCGATGAACAAGGTGATATTAGTAGGTCATTTAGGACAAGATCCAGAGCTAAAATCAACTTCTACTAATATACATGTTGTGAATATAAGTGTTGCAACTAATGAGTCATTCAAGAGAAAAGATGAAACCGAATATACTGATAGGACAGAGTGGCATCGTTGCGTTGCATTTGGGAAAACAGCAGATTATATTACTAATTACATTACAAAAGGTCGTTTGGTTTATATCGATGGTCGGTTACAAACTCGGAAATGGACAGATAAAGATAATAATACTAGATACTCAACTGAGGTAATGATCGAGACAATTATGATGTTAGGAAAAGGTGATGGCTCTCAACAAAATGTTTCGAATCAAAGCACTTCCAATCAAAATACAGGATCAGATAATGGTCAAGCAGAAGATGACGATTTACCTTTCTAATCAATTAAAATATTTGGAAATATTATGACAAAAATTGTAACTCGGGTTATAGATTGTTGGGTAATAAATCGTAGTTTCTCAGAATTAAGATTTTTGATAATGAAGCGCAATAAAGGATTACAGTATGAAGGAATTTATCATTGTGTTCATGGCAAGATTGATGAAAATGAAAGTGCTTGGGAAGCTGCATTAAGAGAATTGAAAGAGGAAACCGGCTTGATTCCGGATAGTTTTTTTGTAACGGATTTTACGAGTAATTTTTATGAAGCAGAGCCGGATCGTTTTAATCTTGTTCCGGTTTTTGTCGCTGATGTAAAAAGTGTTTCTGTAAAATTGAGTAAAGAACATAGTGCTTATAATTGGTTAACTTTTGAAGAAGCGATGCAACAAGTTGCTTGGGAAAATCATAAAAAAGCGATAGAAATAATAAATAAAATGTTTACGACGGATTTCCCTCAGAAGAAATGGTTAAAAATAAAAATTTAAGTTTTTATTAATTCAAAAAAATCATTAAACTATTAAAGATTATTTTGGTGATAATATGGAAAATGAAGAAAATAATATTTTATGTCCGGTATGTGGCAATAGGATTACAAATAATCCAGAAGATAATATTTTTCAAATTGAATCTATTGATTCGGATTTCAGAATTCATACGGTTCAAGATGATTTATTAGACGATTGGTTATTAATGTGTCGCAATTGTTATTATATTGATCACGACTTTTCTAATGTGCCTGATAATTTAAATAAAGTTAAATATTATGTGGAATCAATGGATTATTTATCAAATTTTACAGACAATAATCCAACTACTTATGACTTATTTAAAAATTATATGAAGATCTTAAATATTAAAGATGGATCTTCGTTTTTACTTGCTGATTGTAATTTAAGAATTTCGTGGTTATATGATGATGATAATTTCCCGGATAAGGCAGATGAATATAGAGAGCAATCCATTCAATATTTTGGTAGAACTCTGTTAGAAAGTAAAAAATCTAAAAAAAATCAATCATTGATATATTATTATATTGCAGAATTGAGCCGTAGAAAAGGTGAATTTGCCAGAGCAAAAAAGGCATTAAAAAATATGAATAGGTCAATTAACGAAATAGATGAATTGTTTATATTCCAGAAAAAATTAATAGAAAATAAAAATTCAAGTAATAGTAAATTACCAAAGGGGGTAAAAAGTTATGAAACATTATCCTGAATTTGAAGCACTTTTGATGGAACAAGAAGCGGGTGCAACAACTTTATTATTTAAATATATTCATGTTCTGAAACGGTTCTTTATCTCAAATAAAAATTTGTCGATTGATGAGCAAAAACAAAAAATGAATTTATTTTACGAAAAAGTTGTAAAGGCACATCCATTGGTGGCACTTTTTCCAAACATTAATAATTATCTTATGAATAATAATGGTAATTTAGTAAAGTTATTAGATGCTTTTGAAGAAAATATAAATAAAAATATTGAATTAACTCTTAAAGAATCATTAAAATTAATTAAAAAAAACAATAAGATATTTACATTTAGTCATAGTTCGATTGTAAGAAAATCAATTATGAATGCAGTAAAACAAAACGTGCCTATTTCTGTTGCAATAACAGAAGCTCGTCCGGTTTGTGAAGGTACGGCACTTGCGAAATTTTTATCAACTATAAATGTTCCGGTTTCTTTATATACCGATGCTGCAATGGAGCGCGCAATTGATTCAAGTGATATGGTTCTTAGTGGAACGGACTGGTATTGGGAAGGTGGATTTATAAATAAGATCGGTACACATTCTGCATTGAGAATTGCTTATGAGAGAGAAGTTCCATTTTATATACTTGCTGATTCCAGTAAATCTATGAACAGAGCACCATCTGATTGGTCAAAAGATAAACACAATTCAACAGATATTTTAAAGGAATCAAAAGAAAATATTACGGTTTTTAATCCTTATTTTGAATCTATTTGGTATAAAGGAGTTACTGGAATAATTATTGATGGGGAAATGAAAACATTTGATAAGAATGGCAAGTTAGAAATATGATAGGTTGTGGAATCGGGAAAAATAACCACAAGGAGCACCAATAAGACACGAAGGGCACAACAAATAATTATAACAATGATAATAATTGAAAAATAATGCTAGGTAGAATAATCATAAAGTTGAACCGATATGCTAAATCATTGGAGTGAATAAGTGTTAAGACGCTAATAATTATTGCTTTTGTAAAAAATATTTTTGTAATTTGTTTTATCCAATTAGGAGAAATATTTTATGGCTAATAAAAATATATTAAAATCAATTAAAGATTATAAAAATCAGGATGAAGTATGGAGTTATTTACTACTTAAAAGTAAAAATTTGAGATTAACTCGTGGCAATAATTTATATTTAGATATTTTTTTAAGTGATGCAACCGGAATGATCGCTGGGAAAATTTGGGATAATGCTAAAGAGATCAATGATAAAATTGATATTGGTATGGCAGTTGGTGTTAAGGCAATTGTAGAAGAATTTAATGGAAGAAATCAGCTGAATATTGAAAAAATAGTAAAAATAGATGAATCGGAATTTGACGATAAGGGATTCTCATGGGAATTGCTTCTTCCAACTACAAAAAAAAATGTTGACCAATTATGGAAAAATATTCAAAAGGCAATTGCAAATATAGAAAATCCGTTTTTGAAAGAATTAGTTGAAAAAATTTATTCTCATAACAAAGAAGATATTTTAAAATTTCCTGCAAGTATGAAGTTACATCATGCTTTTGTTGGTGGTTTTATTGAACATATAGAATCCGTATTGAAAATGGGATTTGCTGCCATTGAAAATTATAAAGTAAATAAAGATTTGGTTGTAACTGGAATTTTGCTTCACGATATTGGTAAATTAAATGAATTAAGCGGCTTTCCAAATAACATTTATACCGATGCGGGGAATTTTCTCGGACACATTACAATTGGTTATTCAATGATCCATAATGAAATAAAAAAGATTAAAAAATTTCCGAAAGAATTGGCTTTGAAAATTGAACATATAATACTTTCTCATCAAGGTAAATATGAATACCAATCTCCCAAAAAACCGGCATTACCGGAGGCAATTATTGTACATTATCTTGATGAATTAGATGCTCGAATGAATATGTATAAACAAGCTGTAGAAAATGATGTCGGTGATAATAAATGGACTTCACTTAGTAATTATTTTAGAATTCCACTTTACAAGGAAAGCCATAAAGGTGATGAAAAAGAAAATGCAAAAGAAAAGAAATAAAATATTTGAAGTATTTAAGCGCAATAAAAAAATTAGTGAAGTTGGAATATTTCTTGCATTATTTTGGGGACTTGGATTTGCATTTTTATATATTCCCAATATTGAATTTATTACTCTTATTACATTTTTATCCGGATTGCTTTTTGGACTGAAACGAGGATTAATAGTGGCGATCGTTGGAGAAATTGTTTTCAGCACATTGAATCCATTTGGAAGTAGTTTGGCTTTCCCTCCATTATTATTAGCTCAAGTTATAGGTTTTGCATTTATTGCTATTATTGGCTTTGTTTTTAGAAGTTTTATACAATTTTTTACCGATAATAAAATTACATTTAGTATAGTGCTTGGTGCTACAGGATTGTTATTGACTATTGTCTATGATTCATTGACAACACTTGCATTTCCTATTTCTTCAGGATTCGATTTTAAACAAATTATTGCAACTTATATCGCTGGAATTCCATTTAATTTAATTCATATTGTAGCAAACACTTTAATATTTTTTATTATTTTGCCGAAAATATTAGAATATGTAATTGAACATTTGCCGGAATATTTTCCGTCTATTAAAAATTACACTTTAACAACAGAGATAAATTAAAAATGTTAAAAGAAATTTTTAATAAGATATTTATTCCATTGATCATTTTTTTATTGATTTGCAATACTTTGTATTCACAAGAATTAGGCATTGATACTTATTCAAAATATTTGACATTTTCCCCACAAGAGAAAGAAGTATATACAATTTATCCAGCAAATTGGATTAATTTTGTGGGAAATGGTTTTCCAAAAGATTCTGATTCGACCTATACTTTTTTGAAATGGGTGCAAGCAGATTACGCTTCATCTGAAGTATTGGTAAAATATAGACCGATAACGAAAGATAAAAAATTAATGTTCGCAAGTGAATGGATTAATTATAAAGGTGCCTCACCAATTAGTCGATTTGGTTTTTGGGGAAAATTAGAAACAGATAGATCAGTTTTAAATTATTCACGAGTGAATTTTCATCCTAATATACAGGTGTTAACCAATTATGCCGAATATGACTTAACAACTCATAATTTGTCCTTCGGTCACAACTATGGAAATGACCATTTGAATTTATTTGGATCATTAAAGGTCATTGATGTAAATAAAAAAAATATAGATTCTACGCTAATTGGTCATCATTTTTATACAATTTCAAAATTCGGTAATTCATTATCGCTTGGTCATCTAAAATTCAATGTTTTAGGTGAAAATGTTGATTATTGGTATAATAATGAATATGAATATTTGTGGAATATTAAATACGGTTTCACAATAGATTTTAAAAGAATAATGACTAATGTTCATGCTAATTACTATTCAAATAATAAAATTTATACTCAAATGAATGTTGCTTTTAAATCACGACCGATCAAGATTAATTTGTTTTATCAAACGAAAAAAACACCGTTTGAGTTAAATAAATATTTTTCTGATATTAGTTTTGTTGATAAAATGATTGGTGGTAAAGCTGATTTAAATATTTCCAATAGAGTTTTTGATATAAAATATACAGGATCAATTTATTCACAATTAAATAATTCAAATTCAATTTTTTATCAGAATGATTCTTTGATATTAACGAAAGAGAAAAAGGGATTATATTCTAACGGAAAATTATTTGCAAGTATAAATTTTAATTATTTTAAAATATTTTCACAATTGAATTATAATTATGCAAGTAATTTTAATTATAATTTTTTTCATCCGGATCTTTTAAATCTTCATTCCGGTATGATAAGTAAATTTAAATTATTTGATGGGAATTTATTGGTAGATTCAAAAGTTGAAGGGATGTATCAATATCATAAAAATTTAAATGAAGTAAAATTTAATTCGGCATTGTTACGCTATATTCCAATTTATCAATCCCCTGATTTGTACACAGGTGATTGGACGATAAATGCTTCAATTAGTGGAACAATTCAAACATTTACACTAGAATTGCAAATGAGAAATATATTGAATAGTTATATTTATTCTGCACAAAATGTCTACCCAAATCAAAGATTTACGCAAGTTACAGTTTATTGGAGCTGGATGAAGTAGGAGGGGAGTGAACGATCAAGGCTATATGCCGTTTCAATGACCATATAGCCTTTGTTATCGGTTGGATTTTGGAGTTCATCATCCATTTTATTAACAACCAAACTCACCTGTCGCCGCTATGGAGCGTAACGGAATAGCGGTCAGGTAAGCGCATTATTATGCGATTAATCGTCTCTCTGTTTTAATTACATTAATCTTCCAATTTAAGCTTATTGAAATATGATTCCACCTGCGAGGTTAACCCTACTTCATCCGGGTTATGTACATAATCATAAATCCAAGATGTGATTTCCTCTGACATAGAGGAATATTTCGCTATATTTAAAGATTCGTTCCATTGTTCAACTGCCTTATCTTTGTTTATTCTTTCATAGGCCAAAGCGAGATTTGCATTGATAGCGAAACTCTTGGGACGGTTGATTAAAGCTTTATTATATTCGCTAATAGCTGATTCATACTCACCTACCATATAATAGGCAATTCCTAATTTGTAATGAGGCTCGCTTTTGTCAGGATAAATACTAATAGCACGATTATAAGCTTCAATGGCACCTAAATAAGATCCTTTTCTAATTAGGTAATTACCAAGCTTACAATATGCTTCGTATGCTTTTTTAAATTCTTTTGCAGACTTTTCTTCTTCGCCCATTTCTTTGTGGACAACAGCAAGCCTGTGGTAACTCACGGGAGCTATTTCCTTATCAAGTAGAATAGGCCAAATGCTAATTCCTCTCGATGTAACGCTATTTAGGGACCATATAATAGGTTTATGTCCCAACCAACTGGCAAGCGATGTCCCCATTACAATTGTCAAAACTATTGCAATTAACTGAAAACTTTTTTTGCCACGTGAGATTTGTTTACTTGCTATTTCATAAATCCATTGCGGTGCAATCAAGGGAAGCATAATGGCAGTAAATAACAATCCTAAAAGGACATCCAAAACAGGAAATATATACCAAAATACAAAAAGACTGGGATGGATTAAAAAATATATTGCCCCGATTGTCGCCCACCTAAAAAATAAAGAAGCATCGCCAACATAGTAGATAAATAAATAAAGACATAATACTAAGAAAGGAATAGTAAAAAATAACCTCCAACTGGCACCAAAGTAGAAATCTATTAAACCCAATGTTTCCAGATTATCACCAAACTCATCCACCTTGTAAGATAACAATTCCTCTAATTCACGCTTGGCCATATTTTCCCCAATAATCCCCCCTAATAAGCAAGGAATCAATTGAATCGTAAACCAAATACCACCATCCAGAATACTCTGTTGCAACCAGATGTGCCCAGAAGGTGTGAGTGATTTCCCGACTAAACTCAGAAAGATGAAAATGATCATTAAAGAAGCAGGAATTACTGCAACTAAAATTCCAAATAGCCAACCTTTCTTTTTTACAATGCTTCCAGCAAAGAAGCCGCCTATAAAAGAACTACTTATTATTGTCAGAATGATTATAAAAGAGAATTGCACTTTGTCCATATAATAAACGTCTGTATCAATACCGTATCTTGATTGAAGGGCTAAAGATGTTGCATATCTAAATACTTCAATGATAATAAATCCACCGATTATTACCAATAACACTTTTTTCCAACTTAATTTTTGATAATCATCTATTACCATTTTAACTTCCTCATTAAATCGCTTTTACGCCTAACGCCTTAGGCTTGAGCTGCTCTCATCGACAGACTCGCTTTGTAAATTCACTGTATCCTTCAACATCATTTTCCTCAACCACTCCTCTTCATGTGAGTCAGCTCTAAGTCTTTGTTAGCTTTCCCCTAAAAACCCAACAAATCCTAATGGATGCTTTATTCCCCTTTTAGAAAGTTCGCGATACTCTTGATATTTATTCGTTATAGTTACATCTCTCGGTACAATCGCGGGTTGGAAACGATCTTTCTCAAATTCTTTTAACCACATTTTGGCTTTTTTCTGTACTCTTAAAAATGTTAGTTGTAATCCGACCTTCAATTCTTGAGGTTTCAATTGAATTAACTCACTGTTAGGTTTGTTCTCGATCTTATGAATTTGTAACGATGACTTTACGGGGCGTCGGAAAAAGGATGCCTTATGTGATTCTTGAACTAGATAAGATGTATCATTTTCATTTTGGAAGTATGCAACCTCATTACAGTTAGATAGCTGCAATTTATTTAACATCTTAATATCATTCAAAGACGTCACCGAAACATATTTCTTCTTTCTATCGCCAACTTTGTAAACACCTTCATCATAGAACAAGAGAGTCATCCTGGGATCAAGTGGGAAAAAGATTAAAAGCCCCTTTTCTAGATATCCGGTATTACCAATGTGGGTTCGATGCTCGAAGAATTTATTGTAAAACACTACTGGATTATCGGAGGTGATACAAATCTACATTTGTATAATTTCGAAGCACTTTCATTTGTAAATCGGTCACCATAGGGAGCGAATCTGAGGCGACTCCAATCGCAAATTGAGCTGGATTCTCATACCCATATTTTACTTGCTGGAGCATTTCCGGAGATACCTGTGGATCGTGGCTCATAATTTCAACAAACATTTGGTTAGTCATCTCATTGATCATCTCTGCGGTGAACAAGGTGCGCGAATTTTGCAAGATGGTATAATATAGGATTGCGATGTGATCTTCAGAATTTTGTGGTGGAGGAAACCCGCGCTCAACGATTGCTGTAATTAATTTGGAAATGCCTTCTTCAAGATCTGCCAGACCCTTTTCAAAGGAGAGATCTGTGCCATAAAAATAATTTTCATAAGCTTGGGTTTTCAGCTTTGCTCCTATGACAGGTTTATAACTATTCATATTAATAAGATTAATCTGCTGTGCTAAAGACGAAAAACGCCTCAAATAGAATCTTGGGACATAGTGTTGTCTTCTATGCTCTGCCACGGGTAAAGCTAACATAAGATCAGGTGTACTAATGAAAATAGCAAATGTTGCTCTTCATGACTACTTAATCTCATGTAACTGTTTTTAGACAGTTGTTTGTTATTATTTACTTTATACATAATTTTTCCTATTCAAAAAAATCATCTGCTTGTTTTTGTGGGCACTATTGGACTCGAACCAATGACACCCTGCTTGTAAGGCAGGTACTCTACCGCTGAGCTAACCGCCCACCTGGTTTTTATCCATAATTGTAATCTAAATTATTCATTAAAAAATATTTATTGTCAATAATAGATAAAGCTGAAAAAGCTGAGGGATGGATACGCTCGCTTCAGATTTTTAACGCCATTCTTCGTCCATTCTTTTCGG
>JAUVLI010000152.1 GCA_030600775.1 Fidelibacterota bacterium
AGGTAATAAGGTTTTTCTAGTTTGCTGTTATACTTCTACTAAGGTTGAATACAAAAAAAATAAGGTTTTAAACTTATATTTTGTAAATGATATATTTTTATTATATTATTTCTAATCATTTCTTTGTGCAAATATAATTAATGTTTTTTATGTTTACAAATTAATTATTATTGTTTCCTTTCATATTTATAATAAGCAGCACAACTTCCTTCAGAAGAAACCATACAAGGTCCTATGGGATTTGATGGTGTGCAAACTTTTTCAAAAAGATGGCACTGTGGTGGAATAATATTACCTTTTAAAACATCGCCACATTGACAACCACTTTTGTCTTCTTTATATTCAATGTTAATATTATATTTTTTTGCTGCATCATAATCTGAATATTTTTTTCTGATCTTTAATTCTGATTTTGGTATTTTCCCAATTCCACGCCAAATCCCATCGTCAATTTCAAGAATTTCTTTCATTATCTTTTGAGCATGTTTATTTCCATCCGGAGTTACGATTCTACTATATTCATTTTCAATTTTTGGTTCATTTTTCTCAACTTGTTGGAGCAAGCGATCTACACTCACAAGAATATCAGCCGGTTCAAAACCTGTAACTATTCCGCCAATATTATATTTTTCAGGCAGAAAATTATAAGCATTTGCACCTGTAACAACACTCACATGTCCGGGCAGAATAAAACCATTTAAATTTATATCATCAGCGGAAGCGAGTAATTCTAAAGCAGGTGGTACAATTTTCAAAGAAGTCAAAACGGAATAATTTTTAATATTTTTTTCATAAGCTTCTCTAATTGTGTAAGCAATTCCGGGAATAGTTGTTTCAAAACCAATTCCAACAAAAACTGTTTCCTTTTCTTGAGCAAGTTTTAAAGCATCTATGGGTGAGTAAACAATTCTCACATCAAGACCTTTTGCTCTTGCTAATTCCAAAGTACCTTTTTCACCCGGAACACGCATCAAATCTCCAAAGATAGCAATTGTAACATCTTTCAAATCTATCGAAGCATCAATTATTGACATCGGCGTAACGCAAACAGGACATCCCGGACCTGAGATTAATTTAATATTGTCTGGCAAAAGATCACGAATTCCCCATTTACCAATTGCCATTGTATGCGATCCACAAACTTCCATCAAAGAAATTTGTCTTTTATTTCGCTTTAATCTATCTACTATTTTTTTTATTAATTTTGGATTTTGGAATTCTTTAGTATTCATCCGGCATCACATGATAAGCTTCATTAATTGCCTCAATTGTTTCAAGTGCATCTTTTTCGGATATGATTTCAAGACCGAATCCCGTATGAAGCAGAATCCAATTTCCAATTTTTGCTTCCGGAATAAAGTCCAAACCAACTTCTTTTTTTATTCCGCCCATATCTACAATTCCTTTTTTCCCATTAATACTAACTATTTTTGATGGTATTGCTAAACACATTTTTTACTCCTGATATTTTCTGTTTGCTATCATTACTTGTCCGACAGAAATAGAGCCATCGTTTGACGGTAATTTTGAAGGCAAATAAACTGTAAAGTTATTTTTTATTAAAATTTGATTTAAGTTCTCAACGATTATTTTGTTTTGCATCACGCCTCCTGAAAGGATTACTTTTTTTATTCCGGATTTTTTTGATGCTTTCATAACGGCATCTAAAGTAAAGTGAATAATTGTATTATGAAACGATTCTGCAATTCTATTTTTTGAAACGCCGTTTTGAATATCTTTCACAATTTCGTTTAACATCGGTTGAATATTTATATTTTTATTTTGAATTTCGTAAGAATAAATTTTTGCATTTTTTACATTATTTTCATCGCATAAAAACTGCAAAGCCATAGCCGATTGAGCTTCGAAACTAATTTCAGGAAATAGTCCTAACATCGTAGAGACGCAATCAAATAAGCGACCCATACTTGAAGTTTGAAAAATATTGAAATTATTCTCTATCTGTTTTGAAATAATTCTTTTTTCAATTTCGGAAATATTTTCTAAAAAATCCGTGTCAATGCCGATTTGTTTTAAATAAGCATAAGCAATTCGGATTGGTTTTTTTATTGCAGAATCTCCACCGGGTAAAGGCATATTATTAAGATGAAAATGGCGTTCAAATTTATTAAAATCCGCAATCATTATTTCTCCGCCCCAAATTGACCCGTCAGTGCCGTAACCTGTTCCATCATAGACAATTCCGATAACGGGTTCATTAATATGATGTTCGGCCATTATTGCTGCAATGTGAGCGTGATGATGCTGTACTTTGATAAGCGGAAGATTTTGTTCCTCAGCAATTCGTGTAGTGTAAAAGTCAGGTTGCAGATCACAAGCGATTAATTCCGGACTAATATCAAACCATTTTTTATATTTTTCTAACATTTCAAAATAGAAATCCATTGTATTTTTAGAGAAAGAATTTCCAATATATGGCGAGAGAAAAAGTTGCTTATTTTTTGTCAAAGCAAATGTAATTTTAAGAGCTGCTCCCATTCCCAAAGTTTGTACGGTTTTTATTGGTAAATTAATAGGAGATGGAACATAGCCGCGTGATCTTCTTAATATTAAGTTTTTCTTTTTTGTTGGTAGTATCACTGAATCATCCGAACGATTTAAAATTGGTCTATTATTTGTTAAAAAATAGTCACATATTTTTTGCAAAGGTTTTTCTTCGTTACTTATTGGATCGTTGTTTATGTTTCCTGATGTCATTACGAGAAACGGAAGTTCTTCATCAAATAGCAGATAGTGAATGGGTGCATAAGGAATGAAAATACCGAGATTTGGATTGCTCGGAGCGATTAATTTTGAAAGCGAATTTTTCTTTTTCTTGAGTATGAGAATTGGAGCTTCAACCGACTTTATCAATTTCAAATTATCTTCGTTGATTTCAACTAATTTTGACAAATCGTTTATTTGAGTCATTACAGCAAACGGTTTATAAGGGCGATCTTTTAATTCTCGCAATCGTTTTACAACTTTTGTATTTGTTGCATCACAAGCAAGATAAAATCCACTAATTCCTTTTATTGCAACAATTTTTCCATTTTTTAATAATTTTATTGTTTCTGGTATAGGATTGTTTGTAGTGATTTCTTTCATTTTATTAGTCAT
>JAUVLI010000054.1 GCA_030600775.1 Fidelibacterota bacterium
GCACTATTTACATTTTGTGAACGAGCCATTGATAAAATGCCTTCCACATGTGGAATTGCATTAAATTCTGCATCGATGGTATATCCTGGTCCGCCCATTCCATCGTTATTTTTATTGTCATCTCTGCTTAAGATATCACCACCTTGGATTACAAATCCCGGTATTACTCTATGAAAAGTTGTACCCGAATAAAAGCCGGAATTGGCTAATCTTTTAAAATTAGCACAATGATTTGGTGCAACATCTGTGAAAAATTCTACAGTCATTTTACCAAATTTTGTTTCAATAATTGCAATTTCGTTATCTTCTACTGGTGTTGCAGGTGTATTTTTTACTGTGTCTTTTACTTCTGCAATTTCATCTGCTGTCAATGTTTTAAATTCCAAATTGTCTCCTTTTTTTTCTGTTTTTTGACTACAACTCATTACCATAAATGAGATTGTAATTAATAAAATTGTTAATATTCTTTTCATTATTATCTCCTTCCTAATTTAAATTTCAAAACTTTTTGTGATTTTATACTGTTCAGCAATCATAAGTTTTACAGAATTATTAGTTTTTTCAAGTTTTTCCAAAAAATAGTCAATTGCCAAATTAGGGTCATTATTTTCTTCACTCAGATGTGCCAATATTACATTATCAATTTTATTATTTTTCAATGTCTCGATAAGAAAATTCACTGATTGTTCATTAGATAAATGTCCGAATTTTGATTTAATTCGTTGCTGCAATTCTAACGGATATGTACCATTTTTCAACATATTTAAATCATGATTTGCTTCTAAGATCATTAGATCTATACTTTGAGCTTTCATTTTCACGAGATTATTTACGAAACCCAAATCGGTAAAAATTCCTACTGATTTATCTTTGTTTTTAATAATAAAATTTACAGTATCAATTGCATCATGACTCACACGAAATGGATGCAAAATTAAATCCATAAATTCAATATCGTCACTTGGATTGAATGTGCGAACATCTTTAATTTCATCAAAATTTTTCTTCATTCTTACAATTGGCAAAATATTTGAATTAATATAAACCGGAATTTTGTATTTTTTTGCAAATACTCTGACGCCACCAATATGGTCGCCATGTTCATGAGTTATAAAAATTGCTTGAATGTCGTTTGGATTGTGTCCGGCATCTTGTAATCTAAATGCCGCTTGCTTTGCAGATAATCCTTGATCAACGAGAATTTTTGCATTTTCACTTTGAATAAGCGTTAAATTTCCCTTGCTTCCGCTTGCTAATGGCTGTATTATCATAATGTATTGAATTAAATCAAAAAGTCCCTCTGAAATTTACAGAAGGACTTTTATTTAAAATGTTTTATTCCTCTGACATTTTTTTATAACTATTGTATCTCTCTTTTACGAATTTATCAAATTCAGGACGGAATTTTTTAACATTTTCCGGAAATGTCTTTTTTAATGATTCGTATCGTCTCTCATTTTTGAAAAATTCTTCTACCGGTTTTTTAGGTTCTTTGGAATCCAATATCAGTGGGTTTTTCCCTTCCTTTTTAAGTAGTGGATTATAACGATATGTAATCCAGTAACCGGTGTCAACAGCTAATTTTTCCTCTTGCTGAGTTTGTGTCATATCAATTCCATGAGCAATACAAGGTGAATATGCAATAATAAGTGATGGCCCATCATAAGCTTCAGCTTCTTTAAATGCCTTCAATAATTGATTTTTATTAGATCCCATTGCAACTGAAGCAACATAGACATATCCATAACTCATTGCCATTTTACCGAGATCTTTTTTTATTGTTTCCTTACCGGATTCGGCAAATTTTGCTACTGCACCTAACTGTGATGCTTTTGATGCTTGTCCACCGGTATTTGAATATACTTCAGTATCTAAAACAAGAATGTTAATATTACGATTAGAAGCCAGAACATGATCTAAACCACCATAACCAATATCATAAGCCCAACCATCGCCACCAATTGCCCAAACCGATTTTTGAATGAAATAGTTTTGCAATTCAATTACTTTTTCAATTGTGCTGTTTTTATTTTCTTTTTTAAGTAATTGTTTGATATTCTCAACATTATCTTTTGCATCTTCTTCAACAGAATTCCAATTTTCAAGAGTGTATTCCAAAGCTTTTTTCAATTCGGGTTTAATATCATTTTCTAAAAGTGATTTCACATTTGTTTTTAAGATCTTTCGATTTGAATCAACAGCAAGACGCATACCAAATCCATATTCGGCATTATCTTCAAAAAGTGAATTTGCCCAAGCAGGTCCGTGTCCATTTTTGTTCTTTGTGTAAGGAATAGTAGGGAAGGTGGCCCCGTAAATTGATGAACAACCTGTAGCATTTGCAATTATCATCCTATCGCCAAATAGTTGAGTTGCCAATTTGAGGTAAGGTGTTTCGCCACAACCTGCACAAGCACCAGAAAATTCAAATAGCGGTTGTTTAAATTGGCTTCCTTTTAGAGAACCAGGTTTATTATTTCCAATTACATCTTCCGGTAATTTTCCAAAAAACTTGTAATTTTCTGTTTCGCCATTTTTTCGTTCTTTTGCTATTGGAGACATTGTTAAAGCACCAACAGGACATTCGTTTACACAAACTTCACAGCCAACACAATCATCAATAAATACCTGTATTTTGAATTTTTTATCTTTGTCTTTTCCTATTGCATCAATAACATTGAACGATTTTGGTGCATTTTTTAAATTTTCAGGATTGATCAATTTTGGTCTGATCGCTGCATGCGGACATACAAATGAACATTGAGTACATTGGATACATTTATCAGAATTCCATTGCGGAACAAAAGGAGCTACACCGCGTTTTTCCAATTTTGTTGTTCCTGATTGAACATATCCGTCTAAAGGCATTTGAGAAACCGGAATACTGTCACCTCTTTCTCTCATAATCGGCTCAATAACATTCAAGGTAAAATCATCTGAATTTTCAGGTACTAAGCTTTTAATTTCTTTAGATGTTTTTGGAAGCTCTTTTGGTACTTCAATTTCTTTTAATGCTTCATTAGTAGCGTCAACGGCTTTCCAATTCATTTCTACTATTTTTTGACCTTTTTTTGAATATGACTTTTCAATAGCATTTTTGATCATTTTTATTGCTATATCTTTATCCAAGACCTTTGAGATCAAGAAAAATGCCGCTTGCATAATTGTATTGATCCTACCACCTAATTCAACTTCATTTGCAATTTCTAATGCATTAATATTATAGAATTTGATGTTTTTATTAATGATCGTTTTTTGCATGTTTTCAGTTAAATGCTCAAACACATCTTCTGATTTAAAATTAGAATTTAAAAGGAAAACTCCATTTTTCTTTATTCCTTCAAGAATATCATATCTTCCTATGAAAGCAGGATTATGACAAGCAATAAAGTCAGTATTTTGTACTAAATATTCTGATTGAATTTTTTCTTTTCCAAATCGCAAATGACTTCTTGTAGTTCCACCTGATTTTTTTGAATCATATTGAAAATATCCTTGAGCATACATATCAGTATTATCGCCAATGATCTTTATAGAATTTTTATTAGCTCCAACAGTACCATCAGCACCTAATCCCCAAAATTTACAACTAATTGTTCCTTCCGGTGTTGAATCTAATTCTTTAGGATATTCTATTGAAGTATGAGTAACATCATCATTTATTCCAACTGTGAAATTATGAGTACATTTATTATTTAGATGATCATAAACACCCTTTACCATTTGAGGCGTAAACTCCTTTGAGGAGAGCCCATAACGGCCTCCAATTATAGTTAAATTCTTATCTTTTAACGCAGCAACAACATCTAAATATAATGGTTCACCGACCGATCCGGGTTCTTTTGTTCTGTCAAGTACAGCGATTTTTTTAACTGATTTTGGTAAGACATCGATCAGATGTTTAACTGAAAATGGCCTATATAATCTAACTTTGATCAATCCAACTTTTCCACCATTTTTATTTAAGTAATTGACCGTTTCTTCGATCGTATCACAGCCACTTCCCATAGCAATGATGATATTTTCAGCATTTGGATCTCCAAAATAATCAAATAAATGATATTGTCTGCCAATTTTTTTAGCAACTTTATCCATATAATTTTGTACGATTCCAGGAGCATCATCATAATATTTATTTACCGTTTCACGGCCTTGAAAATATACATCCGGATTTTGAGCTCCAACTTTTATGCGTGGATTTTCAGAATTCAATGCTCGGCTTCTAAATTCTTCTACATATTTATTTTCTACAAGTGATTTCATTGTGTCGTAGTCGATTATTTCTACTTTTTGAATTTCATGAGAATTTCTAAATCCATCGAAAAAATTTAGAAATGGTACTTTTGATTTAAGTGTAGATAGGTGAGATACAATTCCAAGATCCATAATTTCTTGTATTGATGAGGTGGCCATTTCTGCAAATCCTGTATTACGAGCTGACATTACATCGGAATGATCTCCAAAAATTGATAAAGATTGACAAGCTAACGAACGAGCTGCAACATGAAAAACCGTTGGTAACATTTCACCGGCAATTTTATGCATATTCGGAAGCATTAACATTAACCCTTGTGATGCGGTAAAAGTTGTTGTAAAAGCACCAGCTGTTAAAGCACCATGAACCGATCCTGATGCGCCGGCTTCAGATTGCATCTCAACAACTTCAACAGATTCACCAAAAATATTTTTTAGTTTATTTGCTGCCCAAGTATCGGCATATTCACCCATTGGAGATGATGGTGTGATGGGATAAATTGCAGCTACATCACTAAATGCATAAGCGACATGAGCGGCTGCCGTATTCCCGTCTATTGATTTTTTTTCGAACTTTTTCATAATCAATTTCCTCTTATTTATTTTACATTTATTCACTTCTACTTAATAACTTAAGTTAGTAAATAATTTTGTAAATATAAAGGATTATTTTAAAATTATTTTGGGGTTGGTGGGGGTTGAATAATGTTTAATATATGAAAATGTAGATGATTGCGAAGCGTCTATTTTTCAATTTAACCATTTATCGCTTAATGACTTATACACTTTGTTATGCGCTACCCTTATTTTTATTTTTTACAGCCATTCCTTATAATCATTATTGTGTCTGGTTATTTCTTTTCAGCTAATATTATTTGTTCATCATATAACATTTTATTATTCGTATTAAACTCATATTTTACATTCAGTTTCAAAGGCGATAAATCTAATATCTTCCAACTTTTAGCTTTATATATATGTTTATCCTTTATACTATTTGCTACATAAATTTCAAACGAAATACCAAAGTGATGAGCATTTTTTGTTATTTTAAAATCATCAGAAGGGGATAAATAGAAACTTCTTTGTGTACTATCAACATTATTTAAATTGTATGTTTTACATTCTAAATAATTTTGTCTATTAAATTCGTCAATAAATTCAATATCAGGATAGCCCATTGATTTCTTTTTACCACTAAATGCTTTTGGTGTGTTTGCTCTATAATTGTGTTTATTCAGAGCATTTTTTACATAAGATTCTATATCATTACCCACTTCATTCGCTCTTGATCTTGAAATTCCTTTTTTATTTATTTCACTTAAAACTTCTTCAGCAATTTTCTTTAGGATAGATAAAACTTTTTTGTCTTTTTTGCTTTTTTTACTATATGGTTTTACTTTGTGTCCTGATAATCCTTCAATTACAATTCCAAATGGCAAATCTTTTAATGGCTTTAACATTTGAGCAATTACACCTTGCAAGTCGTATGATAATTTTTTATTATTCATTAAATTACTCCTTTTTAAGCAATACAATTCTATTAGAATTTGTACCTTTATTATTATTTTTTACACCCCAAATATTTGCCGTTTTTGTAAATTCTTGGTTGTTAATAATTATACCGATAGGTGTAAAACCAGAATTAATGCCGAGTGGAACAACATGTTCGTCTAATTTAATTTCACCATTTTTTACTTCACCTACTTCAAAAGCTACGTGGCCCTTTTTTTTGGTAATTCTATAAAGTTCATTAAAAACTTTTTGCATAACATCAGTCCATTGTTCAATAGTTTTAGACATCGTTATTTTTTTTTCTATTTCTTGAATATTTATTCCGTTAAACCAGCCACGCAACCAATTATCTTTTGCATATTGAACAATATTTAGAAAAGGCGGTGAAGTAACAGTTAATTGGACAAAATTATCTGGAATTGTTTTTGTTTCTCTTGCATCATTATTTAAAAAAATTGCTGTATTGTGAATTTGTTTTAATGTTTTTCGCTGTAATATAGAAATATCTTTAATTAATGAAATTGTTTTTCTAATTATTAATTTTTTTACATTTCGATATTCAGGTTTTTGATTTCGTTTTTCGTTTATTTTTATTTGTCTTTTTTGTGAAACTGCTTGATTTGGTGGCATAGTGTAAACAGAGAAAAATCCTTTTGAATGTCCTGTTAGTCGATTTGTAGCAACCATTCTTATCCATTTATCCAAATTGGTCAGTTTGTTATTTTTTTCTTTTTCAAGAATATAATTTCTTAATGATACAATTTCACTTTCAGTGTCTGGATAATAAAACATTGATAGATCAATATCTGCTTTTATGTCTTTCTGAAATGGAATTTTTTCAAGATAATTAACTAAATCAATCATTTTGGGAATTAAAAATCTTGATTCACTTAATATCTTACTTAATGGATTAATGTCGTTTCCAATAACTTGTCTATTTAGTAACCCAGCTTCAATAATCGTAGTTCCTCTACCAAGAAAAGGATCGTAAACAAAATCATTTTCTTTTGTTAAATTTGTAATAAAAAATCTTGGTAATTGTGGTTTAAAACAAGCTCTATATGACACTTCATGTATGCTATTTGCTTGACGTTGCTTTGCTGTCCAAAATTCATTAATATATTTTTTAACTTCAATGTTTTTAATTTTTATAGATTCAATTACCGTAGAATTATTATCCACTTCTTCGTTTTGAAAAAGCGTATTTGGAATTTCATTTAATCTAAAATTTTCTAAAACATTTACAAACATTAGTATCCTTTATAAATGTATACTATCTTTTATTTACACACAATGTTGGTATTATAGCCAATATGTTATTATCCAGCAATATTGAAAGTATGTCAGTGCTTCGTTTATGTTTTATATCTCTCATCATAATAATTATTCTCTTACCCATTTTCTCTAACATTGCTTTTAATTTAAACAATACTTGAGAAAATATAAAGGATTGTTTTGAAATTATTGAATATTATTTGCTATGAATTTTTGTTTTATATTTTATAAGATGAAGGCGCAACTACTAATTAAATTTAATATATTCCTCATCCCAAATTTTGGCAGTAAATGTTTTTAATTCCTCATCATATTTTTTTAATGCTTCATAATAATCTTTATCGTCCATAATTTCAGCAGCTTCCTTGTTTTCTGGTATAGCATTACTCGGAAGAATTGATTTTTTAAAGTTTTCATAATGGTCTCTAATAGAGCAAGGCATTAACCAATTGTCAGGGGTTTTAGGATGCGATACTCCATAATCATTTTGCCATTTTCTGCCGTTTTTCATAAAATCAGAAAATAGTGCATCAGCAATGGTTTTATCATTTTTATACAGATCATAAACATTATCGACAGAATATGGAATAAACACACAAGGCATAATATTACCATTCCAGTCAATGTAAATATAGCCATTTTCTGATCTACCATAAGCAATGCAACCGGTAGTTAAAACGCCGCTATTCCAGAAATCAGCTATCAGATATTTTTTATCTGATAAAATATGTTCCCATTGTCTGTAAAGTTTTACTCTGTCTTTGGGCTTTACCGTTAAGTCAAAAATGTTTTTACCTCTTCCAATAGGCATGAACTGGAATTGCCACATGTAGGCAGCTCCAAGTTTATCAAAATATAAATCATAAAATTCATCAGTAAGTAACATATCAACATTTTTACTTGTTGCTGTAACAGATAAGCCAAAAGGAACACCTACTTCTTTTAAGTTCTCAAATGCTTGTAGAATTTTTTTATATACTCCTTTGCCTCTTCTTTCGTCGGTCTCTTTTTCATAACCTTCAACAGAAATTGCAGGGGTTACATTACCTAATTTAGCAAGTTTTTTTGCGACTTCTTTGTTTATTAATGTTCCGTTAGTGTAAACTAAAAAGAACATATCATTATATTTTTCAAAAATATCAAATAATGTTTTCCCGTCACTTTTATACATGAAAGGTTCACCGCCACTTATTGTTATAAATGTGCTGCCATAAATATCATGGACTTCACGAACAATTCTATCAACTATATCATAAGGCAATGTTGGTGTTGTTTCTGAATTTGATGATGCATAGCATCCTACACATTTTAAATTACATCGTTGCGTTGGTGATAAAACAATAAAATTTGGCGGGAGTTGTCCATATTTTTTTTCAAAAGCATTAACAATATTAATATGTTTCTTATCGCTATCGTGAAACCAAGTATTTACAACGAGAACCTCGATAAGTTTTTTCGTAGCATCTTTTGATATATAACCTTTGTCCATATTTTTAACAACCGAGTGTAACACAGCCGACATAAAACCGAATTTTTTTAATTGTACATTTTTTAAATTTTCCGTGTCTTTTGTTACAATGTTTTTATACATGTGTTTATCTATCTGTTTTGCTAGAATTTTTCTAAGTTGCTTTTGGTTGACAATTTTATTTAAGCCATTTAATACTAATGTACTTTTTTTCATAATTTCACCTTTTTGTTTGAAGTTGATAAATAATAATTCATATATTTATTAATTAGATTTAACGGTTGTGTATACGCTATAATGTCATTGCTTGTCAATATTGAAAGTGTTTTAATACTTCGTTTATATTTTATAGCTCTCATCATAATAAATATCCACTCCATCATCTAAGTTATTTATAATATAAACAATTTTTGAGAAACTATAAAGGATTTTTTACATTTTTTTATAAATAATAGTTATCTCATTCGAGCAATTCGCGACATTTGTTATTAAAAATCATATAAGCTATTATTTAAAAAAATATTACAATTCATTTTTTACAATAATATGTTTTCGATTAGGACCTGTAGAAATCATTCCAATAGGAATGTTTAAGTAATTTTCAATAAAATCAATATAATTTATGCAGTTTTTTGGTAAATCTTCAATTTTATTAAGTCCGTAAACTTCTTCTTTCCAGCCGGGAAATTCTTTATAGATCGGTTTGTCATTTTTATCATAGTCAATTGCCACTTTAATTTTATCAAATCCAGATAAACAACTTAATTTTGTAATGACAAGATAATTAAATCCATTGATCATAGCTGCTTTTTTTACTAATGGCAGATCGAGCCAACCGCATCGTCTTGGTCTACCTGTTGTCGCTCCAAATTCATTCCCATTTTCTCTTAATTTTTCTCCAATATCACTATTTAGTTCGGTAGGGAATGGACCTTCACCAACTCTAGTAGTATATGATTTCATAATACCGATCCGTTTATCAAATTCAATAAAAACTCCTGCTCCAGTATATGCACCTCCGATAGTTGTTGATGACGAAGTTACAAAAGGGTAGGAGCCGTGATCAATATCCAATAGAGTTCCTTGTGCACCTTCGTATAAAATATTTTCATTTTTTTGGATCGAATCAAAAATTATTTCTTTTGTATCAGTAATAAATGGTTTGATCATTTCTATAGAATTTAGAATTTTTGGTAAAGATTCTTTGATTTCATTAATTATAGTATCATTAATGAAAGTATAATTATTTTTATAGTATTCTAAATGTTCTAAAAATTTATTTTCAAAAGTATTATCTAAAATTGATTCCATTCTTATACCGGTTCTTTGTGCTTTATCCATATAAGCAGGGCCAATTCCACGAGAAGTTGTACCAATTTTTTTGTTTAATTTTACATCTAATATTTTATGTAATGGAGTTACGATGTGTGCATCTGATGAAATAAAGAATTTTTCTGTTGAAATTTTAATATCTGATTTTTTTAGTTCATTAATTTCATCGGCAAGAGTTACGGGATCAATAACGCAACCATTTCCTATAACATTTTTTGCTTTACCTGAAATTATTCCACTTGGAATAAGATGTAAAATGTATTTTTTATCTTCTATTATAACGGTATGACCGGCGTTAGCGCCACCTTGAAAACGAACAACCAAGTCCATTTTTTGTGAAATATTATCAACTATTTTTCCCTTTCCTTCATCACCCCATTGTGAACCCATAACTATATATTTTGACATAAAAAATCCTATGATTTTTGTTATTTGTTTTATTTAATATTTTACAAAATTATGAGGTGTTTTAAAAGAAAAATTAGAAGAAAATTTATAAATAACAATTTTTTATTTACAAATAATTTGTTATATTTGAATAAATGAAATTTAAGGATTAAAAGGAGAAAATATGACAGATAAAACGATAACAGTAACAGATGCAAATTTTGAAAAAGAAGTAATTAAAAGCGACATTCCTATTCTAGTGGATTTTTGGGCAGAATGGTGTATGCCTTGCAAAATGGTTACTCCAATATTGAAAGAAATAGCCGAAGAAATGGAAGGAAAAATAAAAATTGCAAAACTAAATGTTGATAATTCACCACAATCAGCAGGACAATACGGAATTCGTTCCATACCATCATTGTTAATTTTTAAAAGTGGTTCGGTTGTTGAACAAATAATTGGAGCATTGCCTAAGAATACAATACAACAAAAGATAGATAATGTTATATAAATTTATTAACTAAAATAAAAAACAGCGAGAAATCTTCGCTGTTTTTTATTTATTATAATATTTTCAATAGAACATGATAATAAAATGATACGAACATATAAAATTGAGGTTTTCGGCAGAGTGCAAATGGTTGGGTTTAGATGGTTTACACAGAGATTAGCTAAACAATTTAATATTAAAGGAAATGTAAAGAATACGATAATAGATACTGTTGAGATTATTGCTGAAGGTGAAGAAGAAAAGTTAAATTTGTTTGTTGGTCAGATTAAAAAAGGTCCAACAGCGGCAAATGTAACAAATTTAGTTAAAGATGAAATAACTACAAAAAAAGAATACTCTACATTTGATATTATTGGATAAGATCTGTATTATTGTTAAAAATGTTTATATTGATCTTTCCAAATTAAGTAAATATTTTTTTATTTCCAAACCACCGGTAAAACCACCAATTGAATTATCTTTTTTAATAACTCTATGACAGGGAATAATAATTGGGATTGGATTTTTTCCAGTTGCATTTCCAACCGCTCTACTTGATAGAGGATTATCTATTATCTTAGCAATTTCAGAATAACTTTTTGTAGTACCATAAGGAATGTTTTTTATAACATATAATACTGATTTTTGGAACTCACTACAAAACAATTTTATTGGAATAGAAAATTTGGTTCTTCCTTTATTAAAATATTCATTCAGCTGATTTATTACTTTATAAATAACAGGATAAGTACCTTTATATTCGTGGGTTAGATATTTATCCTTAAATTGATCAAATTGAGAATATTTTAATTTTCCAAAAGTTAAAAACAAAAGGTATTCTTTTGAACAAATAAAATTAAGCTCACCAATTGGAGAGCTTAATTTTGAAATTGAGTATTCCATTTATAAATAATTTTTAAAACGAATTGTTATCTTAATCTTTTTTTACTTTTTGTAGTATTTATTTTGTCTTGCCAATAAATTAATAGTGGTGCTGCAACAAATGCAGAAGAATAAGTTCCGACTACTACACCAATTAACATAG
>JAUVLI010000061.1 GCA_030600775.1 Fidelibacterota bacterium
CTATGTGAATATCTTTTAAAATATTCGTAAGCAATTAATATGATAATTAATTAAGTTGTAATTTGTAAATAATATTTTTATAATATGTATATTATTTTAGTTTAAATGATGGAAAAAATGGATACAATAGAAAAATTAAGAAAAAAAATTGACATAATTGACAACAAATTGATCGGGCTCTTTGATAGTAGGATGAAATATGCGTATAAAATCGGAGAAATCAAAGGTAAAAACGATTCGCCGATACATGTTAATGATCGTGAAAAAGAAATTTTTGATTCTCTAAAAAAAATAAACGCAAATCATATAACCGAAAATGAATTATTACATCTATTTAAAGAAATAATTAAACTCGGAAGAAAACATGGCGAACGAGGCAAATCAAATCAAAATGAAATTAATTAACTAAAAAAATCATAGCAAAAGACCAACACAATGATAATAATATTTGAAAAAAATGCTAAACAAAATGATATTCAAAAAGTAGAAAAATATCTAACGGAAAATAAGTTCGGATTAAATAGATCACAAGGAAAAGACCATTTTGTTTTAGGTGTTATCGGTGATGTAAGCACAATAAACACAGATATATTAAAAGAATTCAGTGGAGTAGAAAACGCTATCAGGGTCAGTGAATCCTATAAAAGATGTTCAAGAACTTTCAAACCAACTGACACGATCGTTAAAGCCGGAAATGTTCCTATTGGTGGAAAAGATATAGTTATAATCGCCGGTCCTTGTTCTGTTGAAAACGAGAAAATGGTTCATAGTATTGCAACAAAGGTAACGAAAAAAGGTGCAACAATAATCCGAGGTGGAGCATATAAACCTCGCTCATCTCCCTATAGTTTCCAAGGATTAGGCGAAGAGGGATTAAAATATCTCAAAGAAGCTGCATTAGAAAATAATGTTCCCTGCGTTTCAGAATTAATGTCTGCTGACAAACTGGAATTGTTCGAAAAATATGTTGACATCATTCAGATAGGTGCAAGAAATATGCAAAATTTTACACTATTGAAAGAACTTTCAAATACAAAAAAACCAATTATGTTAAAGCGGGGAATATCGGCAACTGTAGAAGAGTGGTTAAATTCTGCAGAATATATTGTTAGTGGTGGGAATCCTAATGTAATTTTATGCGAGAGAGGTATTCGTACTTTTGAAAATTCTACACGCTTTACTTTAGATCTTTCATCTGTACCTGTTATTAAAAAATTATCTCACCTACCAATTATAGTTGATCCGAGTCATGCTATGGGAAATCGAAAATTGGTTTTACCAATGGCAAGAGCGGCAATTGCCGTAGGTGCCGATGGAATAATGGTTGAAGTACATGAAAATCCCGATAAGGCATTATCTGACGGACCTCAATCATTACTACCCTATCAATTTGAAACCTTAATGAAAAATTTTAAGATCATTGCAAATGCAATTGGCAGAAAAATATATGAATTGGATTAAAATATGAAAAAAGAAAAATTACAATTCAGTGTGATCGGTTATGGACGATTCGGAAAATTGTGGGCAGAAATATTATCAGAACATGGTAATGTTTTTGCCTTTGATAAAAATAAAACTAGACAGACAAAAAAAATCCACTTCGTAGATCTTGAAGAAGCACTTAAAAAAGACGTAATATTTTTATGTATCCCCATTTCACAAATGGAAACATTTTTGAAAAAAAATAAATCCAAGTTTTCAAAATATTCAACAGTTATTGATACGGCTTCTGTAAAAGAGCTTCCTTTAAAATGGATGGACAGAAACATACCAAATATTCCACATATCGGGTTGCATCCTCTTTTTGGACCTGACAGTTATGGAAAAAACCAAATTAATTTAATCATTATTTCTGCTGCTAAAAAATATCCTTTGCTTATAAAAAAGTGGCAAAAAATATTAGAAGATTGGCACTTTTTTACGCGCATTGTTTCTGCATCTGCACATGATAGAAGTATTGTATTTTCACAAGGTGTAACACATTTTGTCGGTAACATTATTAAAAAAATGGCTATCACAAAAATCGAAACACCAACATTGGGATATAATATGCTCAGATCCGTTGAGAAGTTTTGCGAAAATGATACACATCAACTTTTTAGAGACATACTCTTATATAACCAGCATTCCGGCAAAATGTTTAAATCGTTTTTAAAAGCAACTCATGACGTGTCTTCTTTTGTTAGAAAGGAAAATGTAGATTATAATACACCTTTTTCAATCGGTGTAATGGGAGCAAAAGGAAGCTTTTCACACGAAGCCGCAAACCAATGGCTAAATAAGAAACATATCAAAAAAGGTAAAATAAAATATTTAGTTACGGCAAAAAAAGTATTTGAAGCACTTGACTTCGGTAAAATACAAATGGGGGTTTTACCAATTCAAAATGCCGTTGGTGGTATTATAAATGAGACAATATTAGGTCTTGCCAAATACGAATGTAAAATAAAAGAATATTTCCCGTTTGTTGTAAATCAATGCTTGATCAAACATAAAAATTTTAGAGGTAAAAAACCAAAAGAGATACATTCGCACCCCCAAGCTTTGAAACAGTGTAAAGGATATTTAAAAAAATATTTCCCCAATGTACCATTAATTGAAGAAAATGACACTGCTTTATCTGCTCGATATTTAGCAAAAAACAAATTTGGAAAAGATGTATTTGTAATTGCTCCTGAGACATCTGCGAAACTTGATGGTCTAAAATTAGTTGATAAAAATATTCAAGATCTGAGATATAACATTACCGATTTTGTTATTGTTAGTAAAGATTGATGAATTAGCAAGAAAGATTTCACACCATTAGTAATGCACCCAAATTAAATAAGCTTTGCATTTAACTGGGCGGGCAAAAACGCAAATTAAGAATTTTGGTTTTCACATTAGTGAAAATAATAAAGGGCGAATAACTTTTATTAGACACCAATTTTAAAAAATATTTACTTGTGAATTAGTTTTAAAATCAAAATAGTAACCGAAAACAACAATGATATTCCATTTGCAACAATAAGTGGTAAATCTTTAATTAAAATTCCATAAACTAACCACAGAAAAATACCGGTAGTAAGTATTAAATACATTCCTAAAGAAATGTCTTTTGCATGCTTTGTTTTAATTATTTTGATCGCCTGAGGTAGTAATGAAATAGTTGTCCCTGTGGCTGCTAAAAATCCAATTATTGTTATCCAATTCATATAAAAATATTCCCAATTTATTTAAACCTAATTTGGTAAATTTAAGCAACAAATGCAATATTAAATTTAGAACATTAAATAATTGTTTCTTTTATCGGTATAACCAATTTTTACAACTTCCAATATTAACTCTTTGTTTAATGTATGCAATGTAATTGTCATATCTATCTATCAAGGAAAAATTTTTCCTTGAATTTTAAACCGAGGTAATACTCGGTTACAGGTTTCCAATCTTTATTTATAGGATAGTGGCTTGCTTCCTTAATTATGTAAGATTGATCTCCAACATATTTTCCACTTGATAAAATAAGTTCGCGTTCTTTCGGAGAAAACTGTGCAAGAAGTTGCTTTTCTCTTTCAGCATATTTCTCAAATGGTGCGTTTGAAGCCAACATAAAGGAGTTATATAGTCTCACATAGTCAAATACAGAATGAACAGTATTCGGCATAACTTTATATTCATCTGTCCATATCAAAAAGATACCGTCATCACTTAAATGTTCATTCACAAGCTCAAAGAACTGACAAGAATAGAGATTGTTGCTATAGAACGTGGTTGTTCTAACTGGATCTATAGCAATGAGATCAAACTTCTTATTAGTTCTCAATAAAAATCTTCTTCCATCATCAATGATAGTATTTACCTTGGGGTTATCAAGTATTTCTACAAAAATATTCATCTTTCGCAAATTTTTCAATAGCGTTTTATTTAACTCGACAAGTGTTATGTTCTGAACATCATCAGATTTCTGGATCATTTCAACAATTGATCCTGTACCAAATCCAATAATCAACACATTTTCTAGATTTGATGCAAAACTCAGTGCTTCTAGTGTTTCGTAGTAAAATGGGTAACTTGGTCGGCCTCCATGTCCGAGACCATTTATAAAATTCTTCACCTTATTTTGCTGCTTATAAGTCACTACAACCCCCTCAATACCTTCTTCCAAATAGATTTCAGTTTTTTCCTCCTTCCAAGAATGCATGGTTTTATAAAATTGGCCTCTCATAGGAAAGAGAATAACTATTATTATTAACAATATAGTGGCAAATACAATTCTTCGGTTAAGGGGCACTTGTTTACCTCTAAAGCGCGAAACAAATATCACAAATATTACGCCAATTAAAGAAAATATCAAGACAGTTTTTTCTGTTTTCAAAAAGGGTAAAAGTAGAAATCCGGTGATAAGACCACCAAAAACATTTCCAACAATATTGAAAAAATAAACCGTGCCAACAGTGCTCCCTTCTTTATTGCGATGAGACAAGGACAACAAGGAGATGAGCGGGAAGCTAGCTCCCATAAGAATTGTTGGAATCAACACGAAAAACGCTGACCACCAAAACACATCGAATAATTTATATAAATCAACCAGAAACCTTTTAAACGTACCAAAGGAAGGCATCACAAGTTTTGGATGTAGCACAGTTCCAAAAGAAATATTGGTTAATTCTCTAAAAGAAGTATATTTTGTTAAATAATAATATCCTAAAAATGTAATTATTACACTGATTCCAATCAAAAATTGAAGCGAAAAGAATAGACTCTTCTTGTGTATATTTTCATTCCGATGTAAGTACTTGCTCATTCCAAAACTGCCAACAGCAATTCCTAACAAATAAATCGACAGCACAGAGGAAAACGCATAAGGTGAAGCTTTAACCAGAACTCCTATTATTCGAAACCATATAATCTCATACCCAATGGCCACAAATCCTGTGATAAAAACTAAAAAATAGGCTATGTTACCGAAGATAGCATCACGACTTATACTTGACACAGGAATATTATGTGTTACATTATCGTCAGCAGCAGAATCCCTTACTAGAAATATCAATGTTGCCATAACAAAATTGATAACAACAGCTACTGCTACAGCTACATCCAGCCCAAAAAAAGAGATTAAAAAATAGGTTGCAAATATCGTACCTAATGAAGCACCAAGAGTATTTATGAAATATAGAAAGCTAACGCTACTAAGAAAATCATTAATTAAGCGATTGAAAATCTTTGTGAGTACCGGCAGAGTAATACCCATCAAGAAAGTGGGCAAACACAAGAACAAGAATATATACAAAAAGGAGAGTTCATAGCTGCTTCCTGCGGTGTGGCGTCCAATAACCCTGAGAAGAGGTAGGCTAATAATGCCAAAAATACCAATTAACAACTCTACCCCAAAATATAAAATAATCCTGTTAATGATTCGATCGACTAAATATCCTCCGAATAGTGCTCCCAATCCAAGTCCAACCATATAAATGCTTACAATGAGGGTAATTGAAATTCCCCCTACTCCGTAATGCAACGTTAGAAGACGTTGCCATACTACCTGATAAATCAAAGCGGAAAATCCCGAAAAAAAGAAAATGAAAGATAAAAATATGATCAGATGTGTAGTAGTTATCCTTGGTATATTAGTTAGTTTGTGGTTCATAACTTCTATCCTCCATTTAAAGATTTTTTTACGAAAGCTGTGTAAGATGATTTGTGTTTACTAATAAAATAAGCTAAAGTGATTGTTTTTAGCAAATGAAAACTTTTTCAACTTCATTTTTTCGAAGTTATTGTTCATTTTTCGATTCTTGTTTTTTTTTATTTCTTTTTCTATCTATTTCACTTAATAAAATTTTTCTTAAACGAATAGATTTTGGAGTTACTTCAACATATTCATCTTCTCCAACATATTCCATCGCTTCTTCTAATGAAAATTTTACTGCCGGCACTATTACTGTTTTTTCATCTGAACCCGAAGCTCGCATATTAGAAAGTTTTTTTGTCTTAGAAATATTTATTACAATATCTTTATCCTTATTACTTTCTCCAATTACTTGTCCTGCATATACTTTATCATTTGGTTCAACAAAAAATATTCCCCTGTCTTGCATTTTGTCAATTGAATAAGCAATCGCTATCCCAGTTTCCATCGCTATCAAAGCACCATTCCTTTTTTCTTGTATTTTGCCTTTCCACGGTTCATAGCCATGAAACCGATGCGAAATTACCGCTTCACCTTTTGTCGCAATTAATATCGGATTTGTAATACCAATTAAACCTCTTGCAGATATTTTGAATTCAAGATTGATCCTGTCATTTCTTGTCTTAATATTTAAGATATCTCCCTTTCGTTTACTAACAATCTCTATCACTTTCCCGGATAATTTTTCAGGCACACTTACATTTAATAATTCTATAGGTTCATGTTTGAAACCATCTATTTCTTTAATAACTACCTTTGGCTGACCTAATTGGAATTCATAACCTTCCCGCCTCATTGTTTCTACCAAAATAGATAAATGAAGAATACCTCTACCATAGACCCGCAATTTGTCTGGCGAATCCGTCTCTTCGACATTCAATGCTAAGTTCTTTTCTGTTTCCTTAAACAATCTTTCTCTTATCTGTCTTGATGTAACGAATTTTCCTTCTTTCCCAAAAAATGGTGAATTGTTAATAGTAAAAAGCATACTCATAGATGGTTCGTCAATTGAGATTGGTTCCAAAGCTTCAGGTTCTTCAGAATCAGCGATAGTATCACCAATGTCAAAACCCTCAAGTCCAACAATAGCTACTATTTCACCCGATTTAACTTCTTTTTTTATTTTCTCTTTTCCCAATCCTTCAAAAAGAAAAAGTTCCTTTACAATCGATTTATTTATATTGCCATTCCTCTGAACGATAGAAATTTGATCTCCCATTTTTATACTTCCGCGATGCACTCTTCCTACAGCAATTCTTCCTGTATATGAAGAATAATCTAAAGAGCTGATCTGTAATTGTAAAGTCCCGAGATTTAATTTCGGTGGATCAAAATATTCAACAATTGTATCTAATAAAAAAGTAATATCTTTCGTCGGTGTTTCCCAATCGGGTCCCATCCATCCTTGTTTTGAAGAACCGTAAATAACAGGATATTCCAACTGTTCTTCTGTCGCATCAAGTGAAAACATTAATTCAAAAACATCTTCATTTGTCTTTTCAGGATCACAATTTAGCTTGTCAACTTTATTAATTACTAATATGGGTTTTAAGCCAAGTTCCAAAGCTTTCTGTAAAACAAATCGTGTCTGTGGCATTGGCCCTTCAAAAGCATCAACAACCAACAACACTCCATCTGCCATATTCAAAACACGCTCAACTTCTCCACCAAAATCGGAGTGACCGGGGGTATCAATAATATTTATTTTCGTCCCCTTATATCTTACCGAAACATTTTTTGAGAGAATTGTTATTCCTCTTTCGCGTTCCAAATCATTTGAATCCAGAATTAAATCCCGCACTTCCTGATTATCTCTAAATAATTTTGTTTGATGTAAAATTCTATCAACTAACGTTGTTTTACCGTGATCTACATGTGCAATAATTGCAATATTTCTAATGTCCATTTATTTCCTTTATATTTCTTTTTATCATATCAACATTGTCGCAAATATACAGTGTAATAGACGAAATAACTAATGTTTTTGTTGGATAATTAGTGTGGTTCGTGATATTTTCATATAGTATTTATAGAAATTATTATATTTCTGCTTGTTAAGGCATTTGTGACAGAATAATAATCGGTCAATTATTCTATTTTACTAATCTATTTTTTTCCTATATCATATAGTTTTTTGAGCGAGGGAGACCAAGAAAAAAGCATTCCGGAACAAAAGGTAAAAACCGCAACTGCTCCTAAAATAATTGCAACGCGAATCCAAGATTCGCCATTTGATTGTCGTTCACCAATAATAATTAGTGTTGTTCTGATCCATTCTATTGCTCCCAAAACAAAAACGATTTGCACAAGACGAGCAACCCAAGCACGCTTGTAAAAAAGAATAACAGGCATCAGCAAAGCAAAAATAACAAGTGGAACCAATCCCGCCTTCTTAAAATGTGCAGCAAGTAATAAAGCACTTAGAACAATTGGAGTAAATACAAGAATATTCTTCATAATATGTCCTAACACAGATTTATCTTTATTGATTATTTTACGATCACTATTTGTTTCTTTCCATGCTTTGCTCCATTAATGATTAAAATAACTAATTTTGTATAATCTAAAAAAATCACTTATTATTCTAACAATCCAAAGAAAACTTCACTACAATTCCACATTCAAATCATTTAATGTATATGTATCAATAGAATCAAAATATCGGTCAGTCGAATCCCCCGATGCGGTTGTGTTTCTTATTCCAAGTATTGTTATCGTTCGTTGAATTAGACCTTTTTTGCTTATTAAATCCGAAATCCAAATATCATCATCCCATTCGCCATCATGATCTATATCATAAATATATTTGATTTCATAACATTCAAAAGTTCCTATACTTAATTCAACATCTTTACGATCAATAACTTTTTTATCCATACGCCCAGTGTCATCATTTTCTTCTCTATATGTCCATTGATCACCAATTTCAATCGGATATTGCAATGCTTTCAATGGTGGTTCTTCATAATAAATCGAATCTGATAAAATACTGAGGTGTGGCATTGCTTGTTGGACGAAGTCAGATAATTGGTGAAAATCATTAAATTTTAATCCTTTAAAAACAATTGAATTCCCACTCTGCTTTTTTGGCAATATGATTGGACCACCTGACATATAGGCATATATGTAAAGACCGTCATTGTTATTTTTATAATAACGTTTCACTGTATTCATGCCCATAGTACTATTCTCAATACCAACGATCTCAAATGTTTCAAAAGAATCTTTAAGTAAAACTTTTTGTGTAACAGTTACAGAAATATCAGATGAATATGTTGAGGTGTCTTCATACTGATGGGGGTAGCATGCGGTATCTGAATAAGAATACGTATTCCAATTTCGTGTATAATCCCAAGTATTACCGATTGAAAGTGGATATATAATACCTTCATAATTATCATCTCCTTCAAAGCAGGAAAAGAAAGACAAACTATATATCAACAAAATGCTTATAAAGATAATATTTTTCACATTAAATTTTTTTGAAATGTTGCATAACACAGATTTGTCTTTATTGATTATTTTGTTATTACTATTAGTTTTTTTCATGACTTCCTCCTACCATTTCTTCTTTTAATGTTCATATTTTACTATTTTACTAATTATTATAATTCTTTGCAAAGAAATAATGAATTTTTTTTAACCCAAAGATATGTTTACTATCTAAGATTACTTAACATAAAAGTATTAAGAGAAAAAGGGAAAGTAATAATTTTTAAAAATATTAATAAATATTTAATTAATTCTCTTTAATCCAATTAACCAAACCTTTCGTCTCAAAAATCGCCATTAATTCTTTGGGAAGCGGTGCAAATGTGAATTCTTTTTCATTCACTTTTACTGTTCCATTTTCCAAGCTAACTTCAACTTTATCACCGGTTTTATAGAAATCTACAACTTCAGGTAAAACAATAATTGGCAATCCTTGATTAACAGAAGAACGATAGAAAATTCTATTCACTGATTTCACAATTACAGCTTTTATTCCGGCAAAAGCCAGACCAACTGCCGGATGTTCTCGTGAGCTTCCACAACCAAAATTATCGCCGGCAATAAGCACATCATTTTTCTTAACATTTTCTGTAAAATTATCATCAAATCCTTTAAAAAGATGTGGCATTATCGCTTCAGGATCTGAACTAAGAACTTGATAAGTAAGATTTCCTGCAAACATTTGATCCGTATTTAAATTGTCAACATCTGCATAATCCCAAGTTGCATTCGCTCGGCGATTATCATCTGAACTAATTTCTACTGTAGAACTTTGCTCTTTTTTGTATGGGAATTCATTATTTGCACTTATTCCTCTCGGATCCGTAATTTCACCTTTGATTGCTGAGTATGCAACACAAGCGGGTGATGCTAAATAAATACTCGCCTCTTTGTTTCCCATTCTACCCTTGAAATTCCTGTTAGCTGTGGAAATTACGGTGTATCCATCGGCAGGAATTCCCTGTCCTGTTCCCAAACAAGGTCCGCAAGAAACTGCCAAAACACTTGCTCCGGCATTTATCAGTTTAGTTGTCAGCCCTTCTTCTATCATTTGCAGATAGATCTTTTTGGAAGCGGGAATTACGAGAAGTTGAAAGCCATCGGCAACTTTTTTTCCATCCAAAATTTCCGCTGCTATTCGAATGTCTTCCAATCGCCCGTTTGTGCAGGTTCCGATTAATCCTTGGTTCAGTTTTGTTCCTTGAACTTCAGAAACAGCTTTCACATTATCTACATGATGCGGAGCTGCAACAAGCGGAAATAATTTATCCAAATCAATCTCTATTTCTTTTTCGTAAATTGCATCTTCGTCTGCCCAAATTCCGTTCTTTATATTCTCTCCCAAAAAATTTTCCAAAACTTCATCCGGTGGGAAAACTGCATTTTTAGCTCCCATTTCTGAAGCCAAATTTGTTAGTGTCATACGCTCGGATATGGAAAGAGTTTTCACACTGTCACCGTGAAATTCAATGCTCATATAATTCGCACCTGCTGAGCCGATCATTCCAATGATCCACAGCGAAATATCTTTGGCATAAACACCGCTTGGAAGCTTTCCGTTCAAAGTAATTTTCATAGTTTCAGGAACGCGGAACCAAGTTTCACCTCG
>JAUVLI010000112.1 GCA_030600775.1 Fidelibacterota bacterium
ATTAGTCAAGAATTATTATTATATTATTCTTTATGTTACACTTATCGGTTGAATTAAATTATGAGGATAAAAATGATTAAAAAATTTCTAAAAATAATTATTGCAATTATTTTGATTTTTACAATTTCTCAGGGGCAAAATAATGGAAAATCTATCGGAAATTGTGATGAGATAGTGAAAGATAATTTTGGAAATATTTACACTTTGAATATATCTGCCGGAATAATCAAAAAATATTCATCAAATTATGAATTATTGTATCAGTTTAATTCCAATACCGGTAATCAGAGTATCTTTGTATCGCCAAAGAATATAAATATAGTTGAGCCGGATATAGTATATTTATTAGATGACCAAACATCGAAAATTTTGGAATTTGATGAATATCTAAGCTTTATTCAATCAATCGATCTACCGGAAGAATTTACATTTCCAAGTAGATTTATCGTGCTTTCAAATCGTGATTGGTTGATCTATGATGAATTCCAAAAACAGATTTTTCGTGTGAAACCCGGTGAAAATATTTCACAATCTTGGGGTGATAAGCAGGTGAAACATTTTCTAAACGAGAAAGTTCAATTAAATTATTTGAAAGGATTTATTTATATGTTCGTGAAAAAAAGAAATAGATTATTAATTATAAATAATACTGGGATGGTAAAATTAGATTGTAAAATGCCAGATGAATATTCATTAAGCAATCTTTTGTCTGCCGATTTGGAAAATATTGTTTTTACAGATGGAAATGAAATTTTTAACTGGCATTTAAGGGGAAATAATATTGATACATTATTTAACTATTCAAATATAATTTATCTATCTAAAAAGAATGAAAATTTTATGATAAGCAACAAGGGAGAAATTATTCATTATTTACCGTATAATAAGAAATTTAAATAATGAGTAACTTTGGTTATAAATCAGAGCTACTTTTAGCAAAATAAGTTATTTTTACAGAATTATCAAACGAAAAAAAATAACAGAAAGGAATAAAAGTATAAATAATTACAATTTCAAGATGTCCAGATCTAAAAAGAAGTTAACATATAATCATCGGAATATAATTTGATGCGTAAACTTCTGATATTAATTATTTTTGTGAAAATACTTTTTGCAGGAAGTATGTCTGAAAAAATTATTCTTGAAAAAGATAAAACGATATATTCATTGAAGAAAAATTATATTAGTTTGGATTCTTTAATTTGGGAAAAAGAATCAATACGATATGCAATTGATAATACTTATGGAAGATTCATACTTCTCGACAAAATTGATTCGATTCAAAGTGTAAAAATATTTTATAATTATTCAGATTTAATAGTTCCCAAAAGTTATGATTTGGGAATAAAAAAGATAAATAGTTATTTCGATGAAAATGAGGAAATTGTAAAAGCGGAAAATGATAATTTCTATATTGATCAATCAAATGTAAAAACAGTCGGTTCAATTTTTCGTCAAATTCAAGTAAGCACAAATGGACAAAGTTCTTTAAATGCAGGAATGGATTTAAAAATATCCGGTAAATTAACTCCAAAATTAACTATTGCGGGAGCTATTACAGACAATTCAACACCGTATCAATCTTATTCTTCGACTCAATCATTGCAAGAGATAAACAGAATCTATTTAATATTGCAATCAGAAAAGACATATTCTCAAATAGGAGATATTGACATTAGATCTAATTATGGTTATTGGAATAAATATAATAGAAAATTGATGGGTGCTTCAACAGAAATAGAGGGTAAGAATTTTAAAACAGCCGGTTTTTTCGGAGGAGCGAAAGGAACATTTCAACGACAGAAATTGGAAACAAAAAGTGGTGATCAAGGCCCATATCGGTTACTTGGTAAAAGTGGCGAATCTTCAATTGTAATTATTCCCGGTTCTGAAAGTGTGTATTTGAATGGAGAAAAACTTTCGAAAGAAAAATATATGTTATATTATCAAAATGCTGAAATATTTTTTTCATCGGATGTTTTGGTCTCAGAAGAGTCAAGAATATTTGTAGAATTCAATTACAAAAATGAAACATTTCCACAAACAAGCTTCAGTGGATATGCTGAAAGATCTTTTTTAAAAAACAGTAAATTCTGGGTTTCTGCAATTAGAGAAAAGCAAGATGAAAATAATCCAACTGATGTATTTTTATCACAAATCGATTCTGATTCATTAAAAAATATTAGTAATAAAGAAATTATTTCTGTCTCAACTGCTGTGAAAGACAGTAGCGGTGATTATATTCTAGCTGACAGTATTTGGGTTTTTAACGGTAGAAATAATGGTGACTATAGTGTTTATTTTTATAGAGAAAATGTAAATGGTGGATATGTTAGATGTGATACTACGAATGGTTATCCTTATTTTAAATATGCACCAAACGATCCTGCTTCTCAATATTATCCTCGTCGATTTGTTAATTTGCCAACCACTCATTTAGTAAGCTCTGGTGGTTTGTCATTGAATTTTAAAAAAAGAGTGGGATTAAATGTTGAGTGGGCGTATTCATCTTATGATAAAAATAATTTTAATGAAAATAAAGATAATAGCGGTGCTGTAAAATGGGACAGTAAATTTGTGATAAAAGAAAAAGAGCCACGATTGTCTTTGCAATTCAATGGCTGGATGAAAAATAAATTATTTAGAAGTTTCGATAAACTGACTAATCCGGATTTTGAAAGGAATGTTGGTTACACCTCTCAAGATACGATTACAAAATATTTTGATTATGAATTTCAATTTGAACATAAAAAATTTCAAAATAATTTATCATTACATCAAGTTGGTGCAACAAATGATAGCTTACGTTCGAAAATAAATATTTCCGGAATTAGAAAAGGTGATTTTGGAATTAAATATAATTGGTCGCAATTGATAGATAAAAAACTACTGCCATATCAGATAATCAAATTAGGAGTAAAGTTTCCATTATTCAAGAAACTTAAAACTACTTTAAATTATGACCGTAATTATCTTGAACCGATTTATAATAATAATTCCAACAGAAGTGAAGAATTTACCACTGGATTTCATTTAAATAAATTTTCTATAGAACACATTTTTAGAGATGATTTCAGATGGGATGACACAATAGATGAGTTTAATTGGTATTCACAAAAAAATGATATTAAAGTAAAATATAATCGTAAATTCTCGCCGTATTCTTCGTGGTATATTACTGCTTCTTATAGAGATGACAGGCATCATGAGGAAAATGAGAATTTTTTTCTAACGCAAAATAGATTCCAATATCGAAATCCAAAATGGGGCTTTTCAGGGAACATTAACACGAACATTAACAGAACTTCAGAGGCGAAAAGAGAGGCGGTTTTTGATTCTGTCGGAACTGGATATGGACAATATTCTTGGGATGATGATTATAACAGATATATCTTTGATGATCTTGGAGAATATCGTTTAAGATATGAATTGACAAACGAACGAATTGAGCAATATGTTCATAAAAGTCAGTGGAATATTCGTTGGCAAAAGGAATTTAAAATTAAAATTCCGATAAAATTTTCTTATAATAATAGAACAAATTTGGAATTCAAAGCAGATGACCTGAGATTATATTCTAATATTTCAACCGACAAATTGGATTCGTCTTTACATTTTGGTTCGATTAGGTTTAAAAATAATTTTAAGTTCAGATCGAAATCAGGAAAGAAAATATTTTCTATTTTTATAGATCAATTAAGGATGCAGAATACAAGAGATATTAATGCGGAAAAATTGCAAACAAATGATAAATTTCAATACAAATATAGAATTGTACGAAAGAAAACAAGATGGGATTTTATTTTAAAACATTCAAATGAGATAAGAGAAACATTGCCAATAGGAAGCTATTCAATCAAAATAAATCGGCAGGGAGGGGCTATTAATTTTCAATATTCTATTTTCAAAAATATTAGTAATAGTTTAGAGTTGGAATATCAAGATATCGAAACGGATTTTAATAGTCAATTCAATACTGATTTGTTGGTTGCAAAAAATGAATGGAACTGGAATAGAAAAGCGGGAGAGCTGATTTTTGCTTCAATTACATATTCAAAAGTGTGGAGTGATTTTGATGGAATTTTTCCTTATGAAGTTGCTCAAGGGCGACCAATTGGCGCATCTACAAGAGCAATTATTAGATATGAAAAACGAATTTCTGAAGCTATTTCTGTAAATGGATTATTTCAATATCGTAAACGCGGAAAAAGTGATCCCATCATTTTAGGAAAAGTAGAAGTAAGGGCGTATTTTTAAAATATGAAACTGATTTCAAAAAATATATTTATAAAACTTATCGTATTATTATTCATAATGTTTTATAATAATTCATCTGCTAAAACGATTTTGGTAATTAATAATGATTCGACAATTGTAGATTTGAATAAAAGAAAAGTTGAAAAAGTATTAGATTCAAAAGTGAAAAATTTAGCGATCAAAGGATATCCTTATGCAAAAATAATTTTAGAAAAATACAAGAAAGAAAACGAAGATGATATTTTCACATATAGAATTCAAAAGGGTGAAAATACTGTAATTGACACGATCGTATATGGAAAATATAAGAAAAGAGAGATAAATATTATAGAACGAAACATTACCGAATTGCCATTAGGTCAATACAATTATTTGAAAGTAAATAGAGCAATAAATGATCTAAAACAAATTGAGTATTTAAGTGTTTCTGATAGAAAAAATATTTACAAAAGCGGATTGAGATTATATACAAAGCCCGAAAACAAAACAAAATTAGACGCATTATTAAGTTATAAAAAGGAAAAAGATGAAAGTGGAATTATAGGAAATTTCTCAATTGAGATGCAAAATTTATTTGGATTGGGGAGGCATGCATCTCTCTCTTGGTATAGACCAAATTTAAAAACTAATCGCATAAAAATAAATTATTTTGAGCCGTATATTTTTAATAGTAGATTTTCGTTGGAGGGAGAATATTATCAGGATTTTCACGATACTTTATATGTCAAGCGGGATATTGATCTGCGTATTTATTATCAATTCAATCCGAAACTGCGAATTGGATATATAAATTCGTTAGAAAATGTTTTTTCATCTGAAGGTGGTGAAAAAATGGGAATAAAATCAATGAAACAATATGGAACGAGTATTGGAATTGATGGTAGTTTAGGTGATGGAATTGCGATAGATAATTTTTTTGGTAAAGTGGGAATGAAGAGCTTTGAAAATAATAAAATGTATTTTTCCACAATTTCTTCAGATTTGATTATCAGATATAAATTATTTGGTTCAAATATAAAAGCAAAATATGGAATTGTTGATTCTAAAGCTGGAGTTCAAATTTACGATAAAATTAAATTAGGTGGTGCTGATTTTTTACGAGGAGCATATTTTGAACAGTATTTAACGGAAGAATATTATGGTTTAAGTTTTGAAATTGGAATATTCTCAGGCAAATCCAACCTTTTCGCATTTTATGATCTGGGAATATTGAGAGAATTAAATGAACCGACACATCATATTGGTATGTCAGTTAAATTGCCGGCTGGTAAAAGTTATATTTCATTAACAATTGGATTTAATGTAGATGAAAGTTATGAAAATGGGAAAGTGCATTTAAAATGGAATTTGTGATTTGGTTTTGGAGTGCATTAAGCGTCAAATAAGATTTATAGAAATATTTTGCCACGAAAGACACGAAAAGAACACGAAATAAATTAGAAGTTATAAAAATTATAATAAAACATATATAAATTCTTTCGGTGTTTCTCGGTGAAACTCGGTGGTAAATATTATTTTTGGAGTGCATTAAGCGTCTTAATGCGAAAAAAGCGAAGCTTTTTAAATAAGGAAATATTAAATTCCTGTTGGAATTTATCAAAACAACACGGTTGTTTTACTCCATAATTGCACAATTTCTATAATTTAATTTAATTTAAAACTTTATTTTGCATCTTTAACCTTAGTAGAAATAATATCACCAAGAAAAAAACCTTATTACCTTATTTATTTAAAATTATTTTTTGGACTAAAGTCCATTTTTTATTGTTCATTTTTCACCACGAGTTAAAACTCGTGGCAATTAAAGTAGTTTTGGAGTGCAGTTGTTTCACATTTTCAGATTTTTTCTTGTTAATTAATAAATAATTTTATAACATTAATCACTTATATAAAAAGCGATAGAATTATTATGAAAAATAAAGAGGAGAAAAAAATGAAAACAATGACAAAACTTAGTTTGATGTTGCTGATTATGGTATTAGCAATGAGCACAGGTTTGATGGCACTACCAACTTTTTACAGTGGTGGATCAGGTACATCAGGCGATCCGTATAGAATTGCAAATCTCACAGACTTAGAGGACCTCAGTACAACAACTAATCACTGGGGAAAATATTTTATCCAAACTGCCGATATTAATGCTGCTGCAACATCAACCTGGAACTCTAATGGGGCTGGCGGGTATTATGGCTTCTCATCCATCGGAACTCAAGCAATCAAGTTCACCGGCACATATGACGGTGATGGTCACACCA
>JAUVLI010000008.1 GCA_030600775.1 Fidelibacterota bacterium
GATTATCCTGAAAAGAATGATGAAACACTTTGGGAATGGCTTAAACCCGGTTATTTTGATGTGCCATCAACTATTGTAAATAATAAACCAATTGCGGGTGAAGATGGTGATTTTATTTATGGTTCCGGACATTTTCCACTACCTGCCGGTGAAACCAGAAGTTTTTCATTGGCATTAATATATGGAAATGATTTAGATGATCTACTTAAAAACAAAGCAACTGTTCAAAAAATCTATAATGCGGATTATCGTTTCCCACAACCGCCGGATAAGCCAACTTTAACCGCTGTTCCGGGAGATGGGAAAGTTACACTATACTGGGACAGAATAGCAGAAAAAACAGTAGATCCTGTTACTAAAGAAGAAGATTTTGAGGGATATAAAATATATAAAGCAACTGATCCTGATTTCAACGATGTAAGAACAATAACTAATGCAGATGGAGTAGTTACAGGATACAAATGGCTTGCTCAATATGATTTAAATAATAATATTGAAGGCTATTTTGAACCGAGTTCAGATCTATTTCAACAAGCTGAGGGATATACATTTAATCTTGGAGACAATACCGGATTACAACACTCTTATATTGACAATGATGTAGAAAATGGTAGAAGATATTATTATGCAGTTGTTGCTTATGATCGTGGAGATGCTTCAGAAGATATTTTCCCATCTGAGAACACAAAATTTATATCCATTCAAGGTGATGGAACAGTAATTACAGATATAAATTCGACAGTTGTAAGACCAGCACCAAAATCAGCCGGATTTGAAGAAAATAATAATGATAAATTACTTTCACAGCTCTCAGGTCCGGGAACCGGCTCAATAAATTATGAAATAATGGATGAAACAAAATTAACAGGACATACTTATCGCATATTCTTTGATGATACACAAACTGATAGTATAGATAATGATAATGATGGATTGATTGATTGGGAAGATGTTAATGAATTTGGACCGAAGACAACAACATATTCTGTTTTAGACATTACCGGAGTTGCTGACACAGTTTCATTAGATTCGAACTATATTGAATTACCAAATCAAAACATTATCAAGTCAACAATGAATATTTCACTTTCCGATAACCCAGATGAATATTTACCATTAACCAATTTTGATATAGATTCGGCAAGAGGAAAGATCAAAATAAAATCCACAAGTGAATTATCGGAAGATGATTATATTTTAAATTATCAATATTATCCGGTTTTTAAAAGTGACAAAATTAAGGGTAGTCCTTATGCAAAAGAGACAAAAGATTCCGATATTTTTGATGGAGTACAATTGGTTTTCAGTAACAATTGGAGTATTGGTGTAAATGACACGGCTTCTTATTGGAATACAACGAATAGATATAATTGGACATTTTCTACAGGGAAAGTTGATCTCGGTGGTGGAAATATTATTTCCGGAGTTAATTATCCGGCAGAATATGAAATTCAATTTGGTGATGGTGAAATGTATGCAACGGATGATTATTTTCAAAATGCTCCTTACTACTTTCCAAAAATAAAAAGTGACTTCAGGATTTTTAATTTAACTGATTCTACGATCGTGCCATTTTTACTTGTTGATGTCGGTATTCTTCACGGTGGTTATGATCCTGATTCTGTATATTCTTTAAGACCGGGGCAATTTTTAGAAACATTTTTCAAAAAACCGGATAGCAGTTATCAATATACTTGGACAATATCTATATCAAATATTCAAACAGATCCAGATACTGTTTATGAATTCGGAAGCGGTGATATATTACATGTTGCCGTAACAAAACCATTTAGAAGCACGGATGTTTTTGAATTTACCACAGAAAAACCAGAAATTGACCAAGTAGCTGCTGAAAATCAAATAAGTGATATACAAGTTGTACCTAATCCGTATGTAGTTGCAAATAATATGGAAGCACCACTCCCTCCTACTGTTACAAGTGGTCGTGGTGAAAGAAGAATAGAATTCCGTAAATTGCCAAATGACGCGAAGATCTATATATTTACTACAGATGGTGCTTTAATAAGAACACTGAATCATAGTGGAAGTATCCATAATGGTACTCTTGCTTGGGATTTAAAAACTCGTGAGAATCTTGATATCGCTTTCGGTGTATATTTTTATATAGTAGAATCAAGTGTCGGTAAAAAATCAGGAAAATTAGCAATAATAAAGTGAGAAATATGAAAAATTTAAATCTAAAAAAAATACTTACCATTTTTGTATTATTAATTTTGATAACAGTAAAATTTGGTTTTACTCAAGATAAAGTTGGTACGGCGGCTTCACCGTTTTTAGGAATTCCAATAGGAGGAAAAGCAATTGCGATGGGAGGAGCATTTACATCCATTGCTGATGATGCTACTGCTCTATTTTGGAACCCGGGAGCCACATCAAGAATTAAAAAACACGATGTTTGCGTCTCTCAGACAGACCATTTTCTTGATACAAAACACAAATATTTCGGTGCTTCAATTATGCTCTCACCACAAGATGCTCTTGGAATTCATTTCAATAATTTTGATTATGGCAACCGCGAGCCGGTTACAACAGTAAATGAACCAAATGGAACCGGTGAATACTGGGAAGCTAGCGATCTTGCCATTGGGTTAACCTATTCAAGAAATATAACGGATAGATTTTCAATTGGTGGAACTGTAAAATATATAGAACAAAACATTTGGCATGAATCTGCTTCTCAATTTGCTTTAGACCTTGGTTTATTATTCATTACCCAATTTAACGGTTTACAAATTGCAGCTACACTTAGAAATTTTGGAGGAGAATTACAATTAGATGGAAGTGATTTAGTTAATAGAATTGATCTTGATCCTGACAATGAAGGTAATAATGAAAATATCGTGGCTTTACTCAAGACAGATAAATTTCCAATTCCATTGATCTACTCTATTGGAGCATCTATGCCAATAATTAACCAAGAAAATTTAAAATTTACTGTAAGTGCGGATGCAATTAGACCAACAAATAATAGTGAATATGTAAATGTCGGATCGGAATTAAAAATAGTAAAATACTTTAGTATTAGAGCCGGTTATCAATCACTCGGACAAAAATATGCTGAAAATGGCCTCACACTTGGATTTGGATTAGATATTCCTTTATATAATTATAACTTAATTGTTGATTATGCATATCAAGATTATGGTAAATTAGGTGACTTTCAAACAACTTCACTAGAAATACAATTTTAAACTTGACATTATGAAAAAATTTACATAATATAATATGTGATAGAATTTTTAACAAAAAAAGGAGAAGACATGGAAATTAAAAAGACATTTTTGAGCTTTTTGATTATGCTATTCTTGGTAAGCAGTTTATTTGCTAATCAATGGAATGCTAGTCCAAAAGGTGATCCCGATGATGATTGGGCAGAGAAAATGACTGCAAAAGCATTACTAACCCCAAGATCTGTTTTACCAAAAACAGTAAATAATCCACTTGCAGCAGGTGATTATTACATTCCTAAAGGTGTAAACCCTTTGGGATATGATAATTTGGCTACAGCAGTGGATTCAATTAATGTAAATGGTGTGACTGGGACAGTTAATCTAATATTGGACGCTGACACATTAAGAGAATCAAGTTTTACTTTTAATGCAAACCTTTCCGTTACTAATAATGTGGTGGTAAAACCAGCTAGTGGACGAGATGTATGCTTGATTGTAATCCCAGGCGATTCTCAAGGTAATGGTACTCAAATGATTGGATTCGACAAAGGTCATGTTACTTTTGATGGTAGCAACAATGGATCAACAAGCCGTAACTTAACTGTAACAACAGAAACTAATGACACTAGAGTTCCTTTCGGACTCAATACAGCTGAAGCGGACACTGTTATTCTTAAAAATCTGATTATTAAGAATCTTGATAATGTTACAACAAATTTCAAATATGGCGCTGTGACTAATGATGTAGCTGGTATTTATGGTTTTACTGTTCAAAATTGCCAAATTGGAACTAGTGATAGACCTATATGGCGAGATGGTATTGCTATATGGGGAAGCTCCAGTAATGGGTACTCACAAGGTATTCTTGTAAATAATGAAATACATGCAGGAGCTCGCGGAATTTCCACATACTTTTTTGACGATTGTATCTTTAATAACAATAATGTTTACCTCTACCCAAGTGCTACCTCTTATGCATATAATTATGGTATTTATCTGTCATGGGGACCTTCAGCTCAAGTTCACAATAATGTCATTCATGCAGCAATAGAGAAATCAACAGGAGATGTTTCAAAAATTGGTGGACTTGTTACTGCAAGCCATCCTGACGGTGCTGAATTTAGTTTTGTTAACAATATGGTAAATGTAGGGGCTTCAGACGAAACTGTTCCTGTTTATGGTTTCTTACATATGTCTTCTAGTAATGCTCAAAATATGAATTTATATCATAATACTTTTGTGATAAACAATAATTCATCTACTAGTGTTAGCCACGGAATTGGTAATTCTTCCTCTGGTCCGGTAACAATGAATTTGAAAAATAATATTGTAATCAATAATCATTCTGGTAATACAGTTTCATCAGCTATAAGTTTGGTTTCAGGTTCTACTGTTCTAAATTCTAACAATAATGTATTAGTATCTAACCAGAATTTTATACATTATCAAGGTGCCGATTTTGCCGATTTGTCAGCATGGCAAGCAGGCGGACAAGATGCAAATTCTGAATCAAAAACAGTTACATTCGTTGGAACAGATGATTTACATTTAGCTAACCCATCAGATACGGATGTTGATCTTGTTTTTCAAAAAATTTCAGGTATTGATACAGATATAGATGATGATGATCGTGCAGATGTAAATTATGCATACGCCGGTGCCGATGAAGGTTCTGCCTATCCAATTACTACTGAAGACCTATTTTTCTCACAATATATTGAAGGTGGTAGTAATAATAAAGCTCTTGAAATTTATAACGGTACAGGAGCTGAAGTTGATCTTTCTAATTATGGGATTATGACTTCTAGTAACGGTGGTGGTTGGTATGATCCTGATCAAATGTCAGGGATTTTACCCGATGGAGAAACTTATGTTATAATTAACCCTAGTTTTGATTTTAGTGCTATTGATTCTGCCGCTATAGTTGATACATTATGGGGGGCTTATGAAACATATTTTAATGGTAATGATGCTAGAGCACTTGTTAAATTAATAAGTGGTGATTGGTCTTCAGGTACATTTAAAACATTAGATGTTATTGGTCTTCCAGATAATGATGATTACTGGGATGTCGCAGGAGTATCTGAAGCCACAAAAGATCACACATTAATTAGAAAAAGTTTTGTAACAAGCGGATATACTGACTGGGATGTAATTGCAGGGACATCAACTGCGAATTCTGAATGGACAGTACTTGCTAAAGATGATTTCACAGATCTTGGTTATCATACAGTAACTGATGACGCACCAACTACACTAGATGTTACATTTAATGTAAATACATCTACAGTTCGTGAAATTACTGATTCACTAAGCACAGTAGATCTTCGTGGTACTGCTACTCAATGGGGTCCGGGAACAGATCTAACTTGTGTTGGTGGAGATTATTGGGAATTAACTATTCCATTAGCTGCAAACACAGATTTTCAATACAAATATGGTGCAAGAACAACTAATATTGATGAGACAGTAACTGACTGGTGGGAAAATGATATCCCGGGTGCTGACTATCAAGGTCCTAATAGAACATTCGCAACTCGTTATTTTGATCAAACAGTTGGTTTAGATTATTTAGGAAAAGGTCCAGACAACAATGAACCAAATTATACCCCATCGGATTCTATTGATGTTTTCTTTAGAGTAAACATGGGCAATGATCTAGATTTTAATCCTGAGAATATATTAAGTATTGTTGGTGATTTTCCTGCAAATGGAGCTGATCACATTTGGAGTCCTGGTACCTATGCATTAACTCAAGAAGGTACAAGTGATTATTGGAATATTCATTTGAAATTGGATCCTGATTCTGCAGCTTTTGATAGCATGATGTATCGCTTTCATAATAATGGATCAGATTGGGGTGGACATTCAGAAAATGTTACCGGACATGGAATGTTTCCAGATAATGAAAATCGTGGTATTTCAATTGGATATAATGATACTACAATTGCTTGGGTATGGTGGAATGATGATGCACCTCAACCATTTACATCTAATGATTCAACCGATATTACATTTACTGCAAATATGAGTAAAGCAAGTACTAACAACAGTTTTACTATTGGAGATACTTTACTTGTTAAAGTTGGTTATGGAAACAGTTCAACTGAAGTTGTTACAGACACATTAACTCGTCAAGGATTTTCTTTCACTTATGCTACAACAATTGCAAAACTTCCAGTAATTTTTGGAAAACAATTATTTTATCAATATTACTTGTATAAAAGAGGACAAGAACAACGCGAAGTATTCTTTAATTTTGATTATGAAGGTACTGATGTTAGTATGAATGAGCGTCGTTTTTATGTAGTCAATGGAACAACAGAAGCAGTTAATGATATAGAAGATAGTGAAGTTGATGGAAGAAGAATGCCGATATTTAGAAATAATGATATTATTGCACAAACATCACTTACTCTTACTTTAGAGTGTGATATTCGTCCTGCAATTTATCAAGTATTATCAGGGTCAACTCTTAATGATATTCAATCAAATGTAACGATTACACCGGCAATGATGACAGCAAACCCAGATACAATTCTTAATCTCGGTGTTTTTGTAAATGGACCTTTATCAAATAATGCAGAAGGTACTTGGCAAGGTTGGGGAGGCACTCTCGCAAATGATACTACAAGACAAATGTATGATGATGGAACGCATGGTGATCAATGGGCTGGTGATTCTATATTCACAATTGTCTATACATTGTCAAGCGATTCAGGACACACTGTTGGTCAAGAATTCAAATATGGAATTGGTGGTGGAGATAATGAAACAGGTTATGGTTTAAATCATATTGAAAACCTCGATGATTCAGGTACCGAAACAACTTTATACACTCAATTTGGTAGTATTAATCCTAATTTCTATAATGCTTGGGATTACGATAATCCAAATCCTAGAGTTGATAAAGTTGAAAATGAAATTCCAACAGAATTCGCTTTAGAACAAAATTATCCAAATCCATTTAATCCTTCTACTACAATTGAATTCGCTATTCCAAAATTAGCTGATGTGAATCTAACGATCTATAATGTATTAGGTCAAAGTATTAGAAATATACAAATGAATAATACACAAGCTGGTAGATATAGTATAATATGGAATGGAACAAATGATTTTGGTGCAAAAGTTTCAACCGGTATTTATTTCTATAAGATAAAAGCTGGTAAATATTCTGACATTAAAAAAATGGTATTTATGAAATAATATCATCCGAAATCTGATAAAAAATGCTCATCTTTTGGTGAGCATTTTTTTTTATATATAAATTTCTGAAGTTGTGTAAAGTATCACAAGCATCTTGCTTGTGTGGGTTTACCATTTTTTGTTCTTACATTTTACTTTTCACCTTTGAAATTTGGTGCCTTGTTGCAAAAAATATAAATATTTCATTTTTATATTTTTATATTCCTGTATTTTTTATAAATTTATTAAAAATACTTGGAGTATAAAATGAAAACAAAATTATTTAGTTTATTAACCATTTTTATATTATTTCTTGTAGCAAATAAAAATCTCTGCTCCCAAAATTACTCTTTTGTCGTTACAGCTGACAATAGAAGTAATACCACACAATACAATTATTCACTTCAAGAAATAAACGATTTCACATTCAATCCGGTACCAACTCTACCCTATCCGGAATTTTTCGTTACCTGCGGAGATTTTGATCCTGTTCAAGAAAATTATAATATTTATAATGATACTATTTCCTATCCAAATTTGCCACCATTCTATCTTACTGTAGGTAATCATGAATTTGAAAATAGTTCATACATGGATTTTATAAAAAATACAATAATTCCAAATTCATTAAATATTGTTAATAATGGACCTCAATGCTCTTATTCATTTGATTACGAAAACATACATTGTATTGTAGTAGATCAATATGCAAATAATGACGAAGGAAAATTGGATTTAATTTTACAAGAATGGGTGCAAAATGATATAAATCAAACCAATAAAGATAGAATTTTTATCTTTGGTCATGAACCTGCATTTCCAAGAAATAGACATACCGGTGATTCTATGAATCAATTTCCAGATTCAAGAAATGATTTTTGGAATATTCTTGTAAATGATCCGAGAATTTATGCCTATTTCTGCGGACATACTCATTATTATTATCGTATGCGTGTTTTGGATCCCACAACTGTCGGTACAACGGACTTGCCCGACCAAAACAATGGTGTTTACCAAATTGATGTAGGGGCTATCGGAAATGCTACCGGTGAAGGCGATTTAACTATTGTCTATTGTAGTGTATATGAAGATTCTATATTATTTAGATCGATTGGAAGTGATAGAAATACAATATCTTGGCACTTAAGAGATGAATGGACACTAAAAAATGTTAAGCGTTACAATATTGATCTATTAAATCCTCAAGGGAAAAACACAGTATCAGATACAACTGAAATCAAATGGTCGTTTGATGGAAAATTAGACACTAATTCTCAAACAATTATCTATGTAAGCAGAAATAAAGGAATAAACTTTGATACATTATGCGTAATAAATTCTTCAGATACTTCTTATCCATGGAATACATCAGATTATCCCGATGGAACAAGATACACTTTAAAAATCGTAACTAAAATCGACTCTGGTTTTGGTGTAGATTATTTGAATGACTGTTTTACGATTAATAATCCGGGAAATGGGATTCCTGAAATAGAACTATTAAGTCCATCAAAAAATGAGTCCATTTCAAATAATTATTCAGTAAATTGGATTGCTCAAGATGCAGATGGCGATCCACTTTTATTAGATTTAAAATTAAGCTTTGATAATGGTTTAAACTGGGAAAACATTACATCAAATGAAAATAATGATAGCACTTTTATTTGGAACACTATAAGCCAACCAAATTCAAATAATTGTTTATTAAAATTAATTTGTTCGGATACAATTGAAACAGTGAATGAAATTTCACCAATATTCAGTATAAATAATTCAAGAATAGCAATTCCCGACACTAATTTATATCATATTTCCGGTAATGGAGATGGAAATATTCAAGTCAATATTGTTGATTCAACTTCATTAACCAATCACCAATATAAAATAACTTTTGATGACACTTTTTCGACAATAAAAACCTATGATATTTTTGATATGGATTTAGATAAATATGTAATTACAAATTCTCAACGATTAAGTTCAAATACTGAAGGTCCACTTTTCGATGGACTTAGATTATTAATTAGTGATTATTCAGAAACAGAAGTAAATAATGAAGAAACCGGCTGGACAATCGGAAATTCAGATCTTAATTACAGCATCTCGCTTCCGGAAATAAATCTTGGTAGTGAAATAATTTATGGATTTGCCTATCCATCCGATTACAAAATTATTTGTTATGATGATATCGTTGATACATCCGGTACTTTTTATGACACACCTGCAATACCGATAAAATTTAAAGTGAAAAATATAACAGAAGATCATTTTGTAGATATGATTTATGTTGATAATTATGGCAATGACTTCATAAATAAAGGTAGCCAAATTTATATTTTTGAAACCGGTGAAAGTGATAGTTCTTTTTTAACTTGGCAAATAATTTTTAGTGGAGATGATAATTCTATTGATCCTTCTGCCGAAGACGAATTTACATTTAAAACATTGACACCATTTACTTCAAATGACATCTTTGAATTTCCATTCACAACTTCTGCTATCAGAGAAAATTCATCATATATTCCAAATGAATTTATCGTAAAACAAAACTATCCAAATCCATTTAATCCATCTACTACTATAGAATTTTCTATTCCGAAATTAGCTGATGTAGAATTAAACATCTATAATGTATTGGGTCAAAGGATCAGAACTATTCGAATGAACAATACACAAGCTGGTAGATATAGTATAATATGGAATGGAACAAATGATCTTGGTGCAAAAGTTTCAAGCGGTATTTATTTCTATAAGATAAAAGCTGGTAAATATTCTGACATTAAAAAAATGGTATTTATGAAATAATATCATCTATAGATAATTTATAATTCTAATTTCTAAATTTTAACCTCATATTTTCCTTGACATTTATATTTCAATTTATTAAATTAAAAATAGAACTAAAAAAGGAGAAATAATATGAAAAATTTTGCATGGATTAGTGATATTTTGGCTGTTATTGCTCTTGTATTTGCTTTTATTATGTGGATAGGTGTAAGCCCATTTTTAGGAGTTCATACCGCTATTAATTGGATACACTTGGTTAACGCTCTTCTGCTGTTTACAATTGCTTTTAAATTGTTTGAAGGTAAAGAAAAATAAGAAAGTAGAAAATTATTACAATTGTTAAACTACTTTGTAGTTTTTGTAGTGTGGTAATCTCTCAACTCTACAGGTTGGATATGAAGTTATTTATATTTAATCCCTTTAGAATTATTAGGTTTTGTTGTTGTGAGAAAAAACTTCCGAAGTTTTGTAAAGATCATAAGCATTTTACTTGTATTGGTTTTATCTATCTTTATTTAACAACTTCGTAGTTTTGTGTTTGCTTATGAACATACATTTATCTGTGGGTTTCGTCTGTATTTATTAAAATTTAATTATTCCGTGATTATACAACAAGAAATTTAATAATCTTTATATAAAAAAATTAACAAAGTTGATTAATCTCAACCTTAGTGAAATATCCAACAAATTAAACAAATATCTAAAATAAAAACAACCATGAAGCGATTGAATAATCGTTTAACCTCATCATGGTAAGTAAGTGCTTTTTCTTCAATTTATAATTGACTCCGTCGGTCTTCGGCTTATAATTCGTAATTAACTTCCCTTTTCATTTTTTTTAAAACATTTTTATTGTAATGAAAACAATTTTTCCTTAATTTATAGAGCTTTTTGGAGGACTAGTGTAATTGGTAACGCAGCGGTCTTGAAAACCGCCGTCTTCGGACTTGGGGGTTCGAGTCCCTCGTCCTCCGCTATGTAGGGAACACAAAAATTGATTTTAATCATTTCAAAAAATAGTTTAATTTTTAGTAATGAAAAATAAAATGAAACAAACATTTTTTTTATTAGCAATATTCTTATTGAATGGTATTTTGTATTCAAATCCCATTACATCAGAGCCGTCATTTCCAACAAAAAACGATTCAATAATAATTTATTTTGATGCAACCAAAGGAAATCAAGGTTTAATGGGATTTACAGGCGATGTTTATGCTCATACAGGAGTAATAACTGAGTATAGTACTAATCCAACGAATTGGCGATATGTTATCTCTCCATGGCCCGGACAAGGGGACAATCCAAATTTGACCAAAAATAAGTTATCTAAATTTAGCGAAAATTTATGGAAGTTGACAATAGGTTATCCTCACGAGTATTACGTTAGTCATGAAACTGGCGAAAGTGTGCCAGATAACGAACAGATTTTAAAACTCGCTTTCGTTTTCAGAAATTCCGATGGTAGTGAAGAAGGAAAAGATGTTGGTGATACAGATATTTTTTTGCCGATTTACACTTCCGGAATATCAACTATATTAATTACTCCAAAGAATACAACCGAATTTGGAATTCCTGAAAGATCACCAATATTTGCAACTTCATCTGATACGATATCTGTATCGGCAACTGCTGCTGCAAATGAAACAAAAATTGATTCAATGTTTTTATTTATGAATAATATTATTCAATATTCTACAGATGAAGATACATTAAATTACAATTTGGATTTATCTTCTTTTTCAAGTGGAAGAAATCTTTGTAAAATCGTGAGTAAAGATACTGCAAATATTGTTGATACATTAGATTTTATAATAATGATTAACGAAGTGCCAACCGAAGAAAACAGAGCTACAAACATAAAAGACGGAATTAATTATATTGACGACAATACTGTAACACTATCACTTTTTGCACCTTACAAGGACTTTGTGTATGTTATTGGTGATTTTAACAATTGGGAAATCGATGAAAATTACTATATGAAAACAGAGACGATCGATACAAATTCTGTTCATTATTGGTTAACAATAACAGGATTAACAAAAAATGTTGAATATGGTTTCCAGTATTTCGTAGATGGCGAAATTCGTATAGCCGACCCATATACAGAAAAAGTGCTTGATGAAGATAATGATGAATATATTTCTGAAGCAACTTATCCATCATTGAAACCATATCCAAAAGGAAAAACAGAACATATTGTAAGTGTATTTGAGACAGGACAAACCGATTATACTTGGGAAGCAAATAGTTACAAAAGACCAAATAAAGAAAAATTAGTTATTTATGAATTACTTGTAAGAGATTTTGTTAATGCTCATAATTATCAGACGTTAATTGACACACTTGATTATTTGGATTCGCTGGGAATTACCGCAATTGAATTAATGCCTGTAAATGAATTTGAAGGAAATAGTAGTTGGGGATATAACCCGTCTTTTTATTTTGCAGTAGATAAATATTATGGAACCGCAATAAAATTAAAAGAATTTATCGATGAATGCCACAAAAGAAATATTGCAGTAATATCTGATGTCGTTTTAAATCATTCATTTGGAAGTTCACCATTTGTTCGTTTATATGCTTCAGGAAATTACGGACCTCCAACCTCTGAAAATCCTTGGCTAAATGTTACTGCCAAACACCCTTTTAATGTTGGCTACGACTTCAATCACGAAAGTCAAAAGACAAAAAAATTAGTTCAAAGAGTTTTAACTTATTGGTTAACAGAATTTAAAATAGATGGTTTTAGATTTGATCTTTCAAAAGGATTCACTCAAAATAATACTGTAGGAGATGTAGATGCTTGGGGAAATTATGATCAGTCACGAATAAATATTTGGAAAAATATTGCCGACAAAATGTGGGCTGTTGATGATAGTGCTTATGTAATTTTAGAACATTTTGCTGATAATGATGAGGAATCGGTACTTGCAAATTATGGAATGATGTTATGGGGAAATTCATCACATGATTACCAAGAAGCTGCAATGGGATATGATGCAGATTTCTCTTGGGGATATTATAATAAACGTGAATGGTCGGAGCCAAATCTTGTTACATACATGGAAAGTCATGATGAAGAAAGATTGATGTATAAAAATTTACAATGGGGAAATCACAGCGACGATTACAATTATGATATAAGGAATTTATCAACAGCATTGAATCGCATTAAACTTGCAGCCGGATTTTTCTTAACACTACCCGGTCCAAAAATGATATGGCAATTTGGTGAATTGGGTTATGATTACTCAATAGATTATAATGGTAGAATAGGAGAAAAACCGATTAAGTGGGAATATTTACAGGATGATGGCAGGAAATCGTTATATGATACATATCGTTCTTTGTTAAAAATAAGAAATGAAAATGAAGTGTTCACTTCTCCGAATACTTCAATAAATTTTACATTAGGTCAATATGATGATGTAAAAAGTATAAAAATTTCCGGAAATCCAAATGTAGTTATTTATGGAAACTTTGGTGTTTTATCTTATAGTGGAATTAATGTTGGTTTTCAACATGGTGGTGAATGGTATGATTACTTCTCCGGCGATACAATTAATGCAGATGGATACACAGATAAAATTGATTTAGCTCCGGGAGAATTTCACATTTTTACTGATCAAAAATTAGAATTACCGACCGGTGTTGAGAATCCAGTAAAAATAAATGAAAATGATCAAATAGTAAAATCTTTTGAACTATCTCAAAATTATCCAAATCCATTCAATCCAACTACCACAATAAATTATCAATTACCTTCCGATGGTTTTGTAACTTTGATATTATATAATTTATTAGGTGAAAAAATACAAATACTTGATTACGGAACCAAATGTGCTGGAAATTATTCATATAAATTAAATGCTGAAAATTTGGTTACTGGAATATATTTTTATAAAATTGATTTTAAAAATAATCTGAAAAATTTTAGTGAAACAAAAAAATTAATGTTATTGAAATAAATTTTTCTAATGTTAATATTACAATTGGAGGTTAACAATTAAACAAAGATTAACAATTAATATTTTTTTCAAAAATTATTTATATTTTTTAATTTTAATATTATTTCAATTTAATTCATTATTTGCTTTGGAAATAGACAAAGTGGAGCCACCATCTTGGTGGTCTGGAATGAATAAGGACACAGTTCAACTACTTATTTATGGAGATAATTTCACAAATTATTATGTAAAAAATGCACCAAGCGGAATTGAAATAATCGACCAAAAAATATATTCTGATACTTCCTACTATAAATTGACGATCAAAGTGATCAAAAGTGGAAAATATTCATTTGAATTTACAAACGGAGCATTCTTCAATAAAAATAATGCAAACTTTGAATTTATTGTAAGAGAAAAAAAGAAAAGAATAATTCCAAATATAAATGCTACTGATGTTGTTTATCTTTTAATGGTCGATCGTTTCTCGGATGGAAATTTGGGAAATAATAAAATCAAAAATCACAAAGATCCAATAAGAATTGAGCACAAATGGGGACGAAAAGGTGGCGATTTTGATGGTATTATCAATCATCTTGATTATTTGGTAGATTTAGGAATTACAACTTTATGGTTAACACCAATTTATGAAAATAATTATGTTAATTGTTATCACGGATATACTCCTACCGATTTATATAAAGTAGAACCACATTTTGGAAATCTGTCAACTTATAAAGAATTAATTGATAAATGTCATGAACATAACATAAAAGTAATTCAAGATCATATAATAAATCACATATCTCCTTCTCACCCACTCGCACAAAATCCACCAAATCCCGATTGGATTAATGGTACAAATAAAAACCATCATAATTGCAATTATGAAATAAATGACATTACAAATTACTATGGAACTCAAAAGAAAAGAGATTATACTCAATCCGGTTGGTTTGCGGGTTATTTAACAGATATGAATTTAAAAAATCTGGATGTTGTTGAATATTTTATTACTCATGCAATTTGGTGGATAGAAAAGGCGCAATTAGATGGAATCAGAGAGGATACTTTTTTATATTCAGATAGGATCGGTTCAACAAATTTTGTGCGTGGAATAAAAAAAGAGTATCCGCAAATATTTGTCGTTGGGGAGACAATGGAATTCAACCGAGAAAAACTATCATATTTTTTTAACAACAATCCAAAATTAAATAATCATCTTTCATCAGTTACAGATTTTGCCTTTTCAAGTTTAATTTACAAACTAATTACGGATGAAATAACCGTACAAGAATTCTATGATGAATTATCAAATGATTTCATTTACCGTAAACCAAATATGATGCTGACTTTTATGGACAATCACGATATGGGAAGATTTTTTTCAGATGTAGATGAAGATATTTCACAATATTTAAGTGCATTTACACTAATATTTGGATTAAGAGGAATACCACAAATTTATTATGGTGATGAAATAGGAATGACAGGTGCTTACGATCCGAACAACAGAAAAGAATTTCCCGGAGGTTTTTCTTACAATGAGCATAATTCTTTTTATGATTCTACAAGAACAGAAAATGAAAATATAATTTACAATCAATTTAAAAAATTCATAAATTTTAGAAAAAAACACCCTTCTTTATTTCTCAATAAAATGAAACATGTAATATTAGATGTTTCCGTTTATTTAGCAATTAGAGAAAATAATAATCAACAATTACTTATATTTTATAATGATAACGAAAATTTTGAAACAATAAATCTCCATAGGGAATTAAAAACTTTAATCTTTCAAAATGCTAAAAGAATAGAGGTTATTGCTCCGAAAAACAGCTCTGATAAAATACTAATAAATGATGAAATTAATATTCCAAAGCACACAGCTGTTATGATATATTTAGAAAACAAAATAAGTGAAATCGAAAATGAAAAATAAAATAATTGTTTTTATTATCTGTTTTTTTAGTGTAATTTTCGCAATGGAAAAAACGAATGATTTTAAAAATATAAAAACACCATTTACGACAAACGACTTTGATAGTTTATATTCTAATAAAAAATTAGGATATTCTTATAGTAACAATTATTCAATATTTAGAATTTTTGTGCCAAGAGCGAATTCAGTTATGCTTGTTATTTTTGAAAATTATAACGACAAATCAGGTGTTAAATATCCAATGATAAGAGATAATAACGGTGTATGGGAATATAAAATGAGAAGCAAATTATTTAGAAAATATTATGGATATTATATAAATGGAAATTATGTTGGAGATGAGAATTTTGATGAAACATATTTAATTCCCGATCCATATTCTAAAGCAGTTGCAACTCAGAATAATTATTATATTAATGCTAAAACGCTTATTTATAAAGATGATTTTGATTGGGGAAACGACAATTGGGTTATTGGAAAAGATTCTCGTGATCTTATTATTTATGAAACACATGTTAGAGATTTAACAGCTCATTTATCTTCTGAAGCAAAAAATCCCGGTACTTATTTAGGATTAGTTGAACCAAATATCACTGGTGGAATAAATCATCTAAAGAAACTTGGCGTTAATGCAATAGAATTATTACCAATTCACGATTTTGTCAATATAGAAATTCCATATAAAAAAGAGACATCTATCGGAACAAATACTTGGAATCCTTATGCAAGAAATCATTGGGGATATATGTCAACTTTCTTTTTTTCACCTGAATCTTACTATGCTACAGATGGAAATATGAAAAAAGATGAGTATATTGGAATGAACGGAAATCAGGTAACAGAATGTAAAACAATGGTAAAAAAAATACATGATGAAAATATTGCTGTAATTCTCGATGTTGTTTTTAATCATGTAAGTCAATATGATGCTAATCCATTTAAATTAATAGATAAAGAATATTATTTTCGTCTTGATAGTAACAAAAATTATATTGCAAAAAGTGGATGCGGAAATGATTTTAAAACAGAAAGTTTAATGGCAAGAAAGATGATACTCGATTGTATTGAATATTGGATGAAAGAATATCACATTGATGGATTTAGATTTGATCTTGGTGCATTGATTGATGAAAAAACACTTGGCAAAATAATTGCGGAAGCAAAAAAGATAAATCCAAATGTTTTTATTACAGCGGAACCTTGGGGTGGCGATTATAAACCAACAAAATTTAGTGAATTAGGTTGGTCATCTTGGAACGATCAATTTAGAAATGGAATTAAAGGGGAAAATCCTGAATCTCGTCTGGGATTTATCTTTGGTAAATGGGATAAAAAAGTTAATAAAGAAAATTTTCTGAGATTTTTATCAGGATCATTACAAAGTGATAGTGGGCAATATTTGAATACTGCTCACTCAGTTAATTATTTAGCTTGTCATGACGGCTATACTTTTGGTGATTTCATTCGTCTTGCAATTGATACAAATAGTAACTTGACTAAAAAAGGATTTGAACTAAATAAATTTGGTGCATTTATATTAGCTACTTCTCAAGGAATTATGATGATCCATTCAGGGCAGGAATATGCAAGATCAAAAGTCATTGCAAAAACAGAAGTACCAGACAAAAATATTGGGAAACTTGATCATAATTCTTATAATAAAGACAACGAAACAAATTATATAAACTATGAAATTGCAAAGCAAAATAAAGATCTGCAAGATTATTATTCTAAAATAATTGAGTTACGAATGAAATTTCCACAACTAAGAAAATCAAAAAGAGATAGCATAAAATATATTTACTCCAAAGATAATGATTTTGGCTTAGGCTATTTGATAAACGACAAAGATAATGATATTTTGGTTTTATTAAATGGAAATAATTCCGATTCTGCTCAATTTGAATTGCCTTATGGATCATGGAAAATATTGGCGAATTCTAATACAGTTCAACTCGAAAAACCAATTAAGTCAAATATTAAAAAATTGATTTCGCTCCCTCCTACTTCTGGAACATTTTTGATAAAAGAATAATAAAAATCAAAACTAAAAATATAGACACCAAGCACACAATGAATACACAAAGAGCACAAAGAATAATTAGAAAAAATTGAAATAATGGAAATCCCGTAAGGATATAATGATTATAGCAAAAATAATAATATTAAATGATAATATGAGAAAAAAGGAGATTTAAAATGACTGGAATTGATTATTCAATCGTATTTGTTTATCTTGGAGTTATGATCTTTATCGGATTCTCTATGCAAAAAAGGGCAAAAGCTGGAATTGATTCATATTTTCTCGGAGATAGATCTATGCCTTGGTGGGCATTGGGTTCATCCGGAATGTCCTCAAATCTTGATATAAGTGGCACAATGATCATCGTTGCATTTGTTTATGCAATTGGAGCAAAAGGGCTTTATATTGAAATTCGTGGTGGTGTTACTTTGATAATGGCATTTTTAATGATATTTATGGGAAAATGGAATCGTCGTTCTGGCGTTATGACATTAGCAGAATGGATGAAATTTCGTTTCGGTACAGACAATGAAGGAAAAACAGCCCGTCTGATAACAGCAATTATTTCTATAATTCTAACCATTGCAATGATCACATATTTTGCTATTGGTGGCGGAAAATTCCTTGGAAGTTTCTTAGGAATTCCTAGTTTTCTTGGATTACCTTCTGAATTTTGGGCAGCTACAATTTTAATAACACTATCTATGATTTATACGGTTGCTGCAGGTTTGTATGGAGTTATTTGGACTGATGTATTTCAAGGAATATTGATTTTTATGGCAATTGCATATATTGTAGTAAAAGCACTGGGAATTGATTTACCGGAAGAATTTGCAGTATCTATGCCTATGAAAAATGGTGGTTTTGCATCATTCCCGACTAATTGGAACGAATGGACAAATATAATTCCAAAATGGAAATTGAATATTGATCCAAATAGCACTTATTCAATGTATAATCTATTTGGAATTGCAATAATGTTCTACTTATTCAAAACAACAATTGAAGGAAGTGGCGGAACAGGAAATTATATGATACAAAGATATTATGCTGCTAAAACAGACAAAGAAGCAGGATTATTATCATTATTTTGGATATTTTTACTTTCTTTTAGATGGCCTTTTATCGCAGCTCTTGCTGTAATTGGTATTTCTCTTGGAACACAAATCACAGATCCGGAAATGGTTTTACCGGCTGTTGTAGGAATTTTACCGATAGGTATCAAAGGATTCTTAATTGCTGGATTGATGGCGGCGGCTATGTCAACATTTGATTCTACGGTAAATGCCGGAGCAGCTTATTGGGTAAAAGATATTTACCAACAACATTTAAATAAAAATGCAACTCATAAACAATTAATGAAACAATCACATTGGTCTTCAATTGTTATTGTAATTATCGGCTTATTTTTAACACTATTTATTAAAAATATTAATGAAATTTGGGGCTGGATTACAATGAGTATAGGTGCTGGACTTATTATTCCACAATTAATTCGTTGGTATTGGTGGAGATTAAATGGATATGGCTACGCTATTGGAATGACTGCCGGTGCAATATCTGCAATTATTTGGAAATTGACTGTTCCTGCTACCGTAGAAGAATATTATGCTTTCATGTTCGCTGCCGGGATTTCTCTCATCGCAACAATTATCGGAACAAAATTTACTAAACCTACAGATGATAAAGTCCTACAAAATTTCTATAATGTTACTCGTCCTTTTGGATTCTGGAAAAAGTTTAAAAACAAATTACCGGAAAAGTCAAGAAATGAAATTGACAAGGAAAATAGAAGAGACATCATTGCTACATTTATGGCAGTTCCTTGGCAAATAATTCTTTTCTTATTTATGATGAATCTTGTCTTTAAAGTTTGGAATCAATTATTAGTGTTGGGAATACTTTTAGTTGCTTTAAGTATTGGTCTTTACTTCAAATGGTTTAGATATTTATCAACCGAAGTTAAAGTTGAAACAGATAAAGATACTGACTGACTTTAAAATAATATAATAAATAAAAGAACCTCATTAATTTGAGGTTCTTTTTTAAAGGAAAGACAAATGAAAAAATTGATAATATTTACATTATTCATTTTAATTCTAAGTTGTAATAATGTTGATCAAAAGCAAAATATTGAATTAATGCCAACACAAACTATTTTCGTTAATGACACATTGAAAATTAATGTCCAAGATCTGTTTTTTGCTAAAGACCATTCTTCTTTAAAATTTCATTCTCATGAAAATATTCAATTAAATTATAATAAAAGTTCAAAAATCATTACAATCTTTTGTAACAGCTCAGTTTCTAATTTTGAAACAATCAGATTTGATTTCAATAATAATGAATACGATATTCCAATTAAGATCATTTCAAAACAATACGTAAAATTTTCTTTCTCACCTCCTACTTCATCTGAATTTGTTTCAGTATTCGGGAATTTTAATGAATGGAACAGACATGAATTTCAAATGAGAGATGATGATAATAATGGAAGCTATTCTATAGAATTACCTTTTGAGCCCGGAACTTATGAATACAAGTTTTTTGCTGATGATAAAGAATATCTTGACCCTAATAATTCTGATTCAATACCAAATGGTTTGGGTGGATTTAATTCTTCATTAATTATTCAACCAAATTTTAAAGGTAAAAAACCACATATTACACCATTGAAATTTGATAGAACAAATAATTTTTTTATTTATTCTTACAAATTTCTAAGCAATGATCTCAAAAATAATGCAACTTTGCAAAATTTTAATATTCTATTTGATAATAAATTATTGCCAAAAAATAAAATTTCTTTCAAAAATAATATTATTAAAATTAAATTAAATTCTAATGAATATAATATTGCTAATTTGCATAATATCCGTTTGATTTTTGCTAATGGTAATATTTTAAGTAATATTCTTCACACAAAAATAATAGATGGAATTCCAATATCATTAAACAATTCTTCTTTCACTTGGAATGACGCAATAATTTATTCATTAATGATCGACAGATTTTGTAATGGTGATTCAACAAATGATGACAAAGTTATTCATCCGAATTTAGCAGACAGAGCAAATTTTCAAGGTGGTGATCTGCAAGGAATAATTGATAAAATAAACGATGGATACTTCAACAAATTAGGTGTAAATACGCTCTGGATTTCCCCATTTTTACAAACTACTGATAGTGCATTTCAAGAATCACCTGAGCCACACAGATGGTTTACCGGCTACCACGGATATTGGCCTATAAATCCTCGTAAAGTGGAGAAAAGATTTGGTACAAACAAATTATTAAAAAAAATGATCCGGACCGCTCACGAACACGATATAAAAGTTTTAATGGACTTTATTTCAAATCATGTTCACAAAGAACATCCGTATTTTAAAAAACATCGAGATTGGTTTGGAAAATTAAAATTACCTGATGGCCGTAATAATTTGCGTCTTTGGAATGAGCATCGCTTAACAACATGGTTTGATCCATATTTACCAAGTTATGATTATTTACATTCGAAAGAGGCAATAGATCAAGTCGTATCAGATGCTATTTGGTGGTTGGAGAATTACGATCTTGATGGATTTAGACATGATGCTGTCAAACATGTCCCGAACAAATTTTGGCGACAATTAACTTACAAAATCAAATCACATTTTTCTGAAAAAGAAATTTATCAAATCGGAGAAACATTTGGTGATTATGATCTTGTAAAATCTTATGTAAATAATGGACAATTGTCAGCACAGTTTAATTTTAATTTATATTGGCCTGCTAGAGACGCATTCACTCGTGACGATGGCAATTTTAAAAACTTAAACAGAGCAATTGAACAATCAATGGAAACTTATGGACAATTAAATCTAATGGGAAATATTATGGACAGCCACGATCAACCTCGATTAGCTGCTTATTTAGATAAAGATCTAAAGTGGAGTGAAAATGCAGCTGAAGCCGGCTGGCAACGAAATATCAAAATTGACGAACCATTAACTTACAAAAAAATAGAATTGTATTTTGCTTATTTAATGACAATACCGGGCATACCAACAATATATTATGGAGATGAAATCGGAATAACTGGAGCGGCAGATCCTGATAATCGAAGAATGATGAAATGGAATGATGGACCAAAGAAACATGCTACTGAATTGAAAAACAATATTGCAAAATTAACAAACTTGAGAAATAGTCATTCCGCTTTGAGATATGGCGATTATATCTCATTAAAAGCAAATGATAACACTTTCGCTTATTTAAGAAATGATTTTTCTGGAAAAATGCTAATAGTAATTAATTATAGTAATAACAGAAAAAAGATTGAATTTAAATTACCGAAAGATTTACAATTAGAAAATAAAAAACACTTATACGGTAATGGAAAAATTAAAATACAAAATAATAATTTCTCTATAGAAACAGAGCCATACTCTGTAAATATTTTTGATTTCGAAAATATTTAATTTATTCCATTTATTTCATTATTTTATATATTTTTTCTCCCTTTTTCACATCTCATACATTTACATATTCCATTTTAATATCTAACTTAACTTTCGTTGCTAAATTTATCCCACAAACAATTTGCATTTCTTAATAATAATTTTTAAAATATAACAACTTTAAAAAAGAAGAATAAATGAATAACGAAATTACAGACTTATCAAAGAATCGGATTTTTCGGTTTTGATGAGAGCGTAATATTTTTATATAGAATGTTATTTGAAATATAATAATTATATGGATCAAACACTTTTTTAATTATATGGAAAATTTAAAAGAATGATAAAAAATAAAATAAACAATCAAAATATATATCATAAATTACAACAATAAATAAAGGAGGTAAGAAATCATCTATGAAAAAACTATTATTACTACTAATTCCGCTCTTCCTCTTTATGACTTGTAACGATAATAATGGTGATGATAAATATGACTTTCGAAACATTACTCGCATAGATGAACATATCGAATCGGTATCTATCAATGCTGTTGATTCTGAGGGGAAATTACATGTTGTTTATCAAGGTCATAAATATCGTGAACCAATAAATGCCTATTATATTCATCAAAAATCTAATGGTAAATGGACAGAACCAGTAAATATTTCTAATACAGAAAATGAAATAATGACTCCTCATATCGCAATTGACACAAAAGATAATATTCATATTGTGTGGCAAGAATTTGGAACAGGAAATAATCAAGCATATTACTCAACAAAAAGCAAAAACGGAAACTGGTTTCAACCGATATCAATAATTGATGAAGAAGTCTCTCGTCCACAAATAGAGATTGATAAATATGATGATATTCATATTGCAGGTGATGGGTTTCGAGGAGTATATAGGAAAAGGGAAAACGGTATATGGCTTGAAAAAGAAGTAATGAAAAATTCTATAGCAAATCATGAGTTAGCAATATCAGAAGAAGGCGATGTCCATATTGCATATGAAGCTGGTTTAGAAGATAAAATTGGGTACCTTTATAAACCATCAAATGGTGAATGGCAAGATCGAATATTATTAGCCGGTGGAGATAACAAAAGAAGATGGTGGGTGGATATGTTTTGTGATGATAGCGGTAAGGCATATATTAGTTGGAATGTAAAATATGAAGATCAATTACAATTCATCATAAAAGATTTAGATGGTGAATGGTCAGAAATTGACAGTATTCCAAATATGATAGGTGATCCTTGGGTGTTGAAAATATCTTCTAAAAATGACATTATTCATTTTATCTGGAATACGAGTATTGAACAATACGATTATGATGTATTTTATCAGAAAAAAAGTTCGACAGGTGAATGGTCAGCAAGAGAACAAATATCTCTTACAGAATGGCCGTCACTGGATCCGGCGATTAGTTTAGATGCCAATTTGATACACATAACCTGGACTGAATTACTTGAAAAATCAATTCGTGGGAATCATGATATTTATTATGAAACAATTGAAATAAAATAAGGAGAAGAAATATGAAGAAAATGATTAAAATAATATTAGTAATTTGTATATCAGAATTAATGGGAACTTGATTTGTTAATGTGAGAAAAGTTGTATTGTTGAAATAATGTAGAAACAATGCACTGCATTGTCTGATGTAAAAACAGCATGCTTACTGTTTATCTTAAAGAAACGCTCGTTAGAAATGACGGACGTTTTTTTATATATTAAATTCCTTACGGAATAAATTATCCAACATATTTATATTATTATTGATTTATTGTTAAAAAATATTATATATTTAGCTTATGGAAAAAATAACAACATCAAAACATATAAAAACGATCAGATTTATTGTTGCTATTATTGCTTTTATATCAATAATTATAGAATACGGCTTTTATATTGATACTAAAACAATAGGTATATTGCATTCATTAGATATAATAATTGCATTAACATTTGTGATATCATTTTTATTGCAAATGTTTATTAGTGAAAATATCAAAAAATATATACAAGATCATTTTATTGAATCTATTGTATTCATCATATTTATCATATCTGTTGTTTTAGAAAGTTACTTCCAATATGGCTCACATACAATTATTTCTAAAAAAAATGCAATTAATTATATTAAGTTTTATTTTATTATTGTACAAATATTTGTAATCTTTAATGCATTTTTATCAATGATAAAAAGCAAAGATAAATGGTTGTTTTTCCCTTTCCATCCTTCTCATATAATTATTTATTCCTTTTTTATAGTTATTTTTATTGGTACTTTTTTATTAAAATTGCCAAAAATGACAAATGAATATTTACACTGGGCTGATGCTATTTTTATTTCCACATCTGCCGTGTGCGTAACAGGATTAACACCAGTTATCATTTCTGATACATTTACGGTTTCCGGTCAAATAATGATTTTGCTTCTTTTACAAATAGGCGGATTAGGTATTATTACTCTTACAAGTTTTGTTGTCCTTCTGGTTCAGAAAAAAATTCGATTAAAAGAGCAAATTATTATTGGTGAAATGTTAGATGATAATAATGTTATGAATTTAACAAAAATGGTAAAAACTATTATTAAACTTACCTTTAGCGTAGAAATTATTGGTGCAATAATTCTATATTTTTCTTGGAGTAATTTTAATTTTTCCACGAACCATAGAATATTTTCAGCTGTTTTCCAAAGTGTGAGTGCCTATTGTAATGCGGGATTTAGCAATTTTCGATATGGACTTGAGACATCCGGATTATCATCGCACATCCCAACTTTAATTACAATAATGGTACTAATAATTATTGGTGGTTTGGGATTTTATACATTGAAAGATCTTATTTTCCCAGAATCCAAAAAAAGAAAATTGAAATTGCAAACAAAAATTATTTTAATCGCTTCAACTTCGTTAATTTTATTCGGTGCAATAATAATTTTAATTTTACAGTGGAATCAATGGAACGATATTCCTTTTGGATTAAAAATCGTAAATGCATTATTTGCGAGTGTTACAAGTCGAACTGCAGGATTTTCTAACATCGATATTGGTAACTTAATGATACCGGCTGCAATGATCATCATCATTTTAATGTATATAGGTGGTGCACCGAATTCAACAGCCGGAGGAATTAAAATAACGACATTTACAACACTTTTCTTTACTATTAAAGCATTTATCAAAGGAAAGGACAATGTTGAAATCGGCTGGAATACAATTGGGAATACTACTATTCGAAGAGCAATAATAATTCTAATTTCTTCTATTGTATTAATATTTACTGCTTTATTACTGTTAAATATTTTTAACGATCTTCCATTTTTCGACCTTATGTTTGAAACCTTTTCAGCTTTCGGAAATGTTGGATTATCAAAAGGAATTACATCTGATCTCTCGGAATTTAGCAAAATAATTCTTGTGATTGTAATGTTCATGGGAAGAGTTGGTCTATTCACAATTGCTCTCGCTATCGGAAAAGATAAAATAAGTGAAAAATCAAAATATAAATTTCCAGAACTAAATCTAATGGTTGGATAAATTAAATTACTACAATTATAAAATAAAATGGTGTAAAAATGAGTGAATCAAAAAAATTTGTAATAATCGGAATGGGTGCCTACGGACAAGCAATTGCTAGAACACTAAATGATTTTAATGCTGACATTACTATAATTGATAAAGATCTAGCAACCATCGAAAATTTAAAACAAGAAGGATTTGAACATGCTGTTCAATTAGATTCAACAGATGAAATTGCCATATCACGATTTGTGACACCTGATGATATTGTCGTATTAGCAATGGGTGAATCTTTTGAAGATAATATTCTTACTGTTGGAATATTAATGAAATTAGGCGTAAAAAAAATTTATACAAGAGCAATAAAGGAAATCCAAACTAAAATATTAGATAAAATGGATGTAGTAGAAACACTCTTTCCGGAGAAGCAACAAGGAAGAGAAACAGCAATTAAATTGTTTTATGACGGAATAAAATTCGTAAATGAATTTGCTCCCGGCATATATTTAGGTGAGTTCAAAATCCCCGAAAAATATTATGGAAAAACAATTGTTGAACTTAATATTAGACAAATTTTCAAAATTAATATAATTGCCTTAAAAGAAATAGATAAAACAGATGGTACAATTAAAAAATTACATCCTAACAACTTTGTAAATATCCCATTAAATGATAGACACACTTTAATTGCTGCCGGAACCAAGGAATCTATCTCTTCATTTTTAGAAAATGCTAATTCATAAATATATTTTTTCATTCTCAATAAATAGTAAATATTTTCTGAATGGAACAGAATATTTTAAAGTATAAATTTGTTTTACTTTATTTTTAAGAATTAAAAATAACCGGCTTTAAAAAGTTATCAAATGATTATCATGCTGTTACACATCTCGTTTTTGATTAATTTCAAATATTTACTTTTTATCGTCAGAATATTTTGAAATTACCTTTGAATATATCAAAATTTTTATTATATTTATATACTAATTAGAGAAAAATTTAAATGGAGGTAATATGAACAAGAAACTTTTTATTCCGGGACCGGTTGATGTGCGTCCAAAAATTCTGGAAGCTATGAGCACACCAATGATCGGTCATCGTAGTAAAGATGCTACTAAATTGCAAAAAAGCATCTCAGAGAAAATTCAAAAACTTTTTTACACTAAAAACCCCATTCTTTTATCTACATCCTCCGGTACAGGATTAATGGAAGGTTCAATTCGTTCACTAACGGCTAAAAAAGCAGTTGTCTTTTCTGTAGGAGCATTTGGCGACAGATGGTATCAAATAGCAAAATCCAATAATATTCCCGTTGACTATGTTCCATCAGAATGGGGAAAGCCAACTCTTCCTGAAACAGTTGATAAATATCTTTCTACAGGAAAATATGATGTTTTCACTATTACACATAACGAAACTTCTACAGGTTTAATGAATCCTATAAAAGAAATTGCAGAAGTTCGTAAAAAATATCCGGATGTATTGTGGTTAGTTGATGCTGTTTCATCAATGGGAGGTGTAAAAATTGAAGTTGACAAACTCGGTATTGATGTCTGCATCACTTCTACACAAAAAGCGATTGGATTGCCTCCCGGTTTATCTATCTGCTCTATTTCAGAAAAGGCACTTGAACATGGTAAACTTGTGAAAAACAGAGGAACTTATTTTGATCTACTTACACTTTACAAATATGTAGTGAAAAAACCATTTCAATATCCTTCCACTCCTACTATTCCACATATGTTTGCCTTGGATAAACAATTAGATTATATTCTTAATGAAGAAGGGCAAGAAAATAGATACGCTCGTCATTTGAAAATGGCAAAAATTACTCGCCAGTGGGTAAAAGATAATGGATTTGAAATGTTCCCAGAAGCGGAATACGAATCCAATACAGTATCTGCAATTAAGAACACTAAGGGAATTTCTGTTGCAGAATTAAATAAAAAAATTGGCGAAGTTGGTTATGTGATCTCAAATGGATATGGCGACTTGAAAGAGAAAACATTTAGAATTGCTCACATGGCTGATCGGAAAATATCCGAATTGGAAAAATTATTATCAATTTTAACAGAAACAATTAAAAAATTATAAAAAGAGATGATATCATGAAAATATTAATATCAGATGGATTAAGTAATAATGGACAAAAAATATTAGAAGATAGTGGATTAGATTTTCACATTGAACATTATGATTTGGAAAACCTTATTAAAGAAATTCCAAATTATGATGGAATAATCGTTCGTTCTGCAACAAAAGTACCTAAAGAAGTGATTGATGCGGGTAAAAATTTGAAATTAATTGCAAGAGCAGGAACAGGAATAGATAACATTGATCATGTTTATGCAAAATCAAAAGGATTACCTGTTTTGAATACTCCAACTGCTAATTCTGCTTCTGCAGCTGAACTTACAATTGCTCATATTTTTGCTCTCGCCAGATTCTTAAATAAATCAAATATATCTATGCGAGAAGGAAAATGGTTAAAAAAATCTTATAAGGGTTTTGAAGTTAATGGTAAAAAATTAGGTATTATTGGTTTCGGCACAATTGGTAAAATAGTTGCTGAAAAAGCCATTGCTCTTGGAATGAAAGTAATTGTTAACGATGTAGCTGACATCAAAACAGATTTAAATGTAGAAGTTGCGTCACTTAATAAATTATACGCTGAAGCAGAAATTATTACAATACATCTTCCAAAATTAGATAAACCGCTAATTGATAATGCAGCGATCAAAAAAATGAAAGACGGTGTTTATCTGATCAATTGTGCAAGAGGTGGATTAATTGATGAAAGAGCTTTATTGGATAATCTGAATTCTGGCAAGGTTGCCGGCGCCGGTATTGATGTCTGGGTAAATGAACCGGATTTTAACATAGAATTGGCAAAACATCCTAATGTTTCAATTACTCCTCATATTGGAGCGGCTACTGTTCAAGCATCTAATAGAGTTGGAATCCAGATAGCTAAGAAAGTTGTAAAAGAATTGAAAAAGTAATTCTCCAAATACATATCCATATTTGAACACAAAAGGAATATAACAATAACAAAGAAAATAAAGATCAATGGAATTGTACAGGGAGTGGGATTCAGGCCATTTGTTTATAGAAAAGCTGTCGAATTTAATTTAACCGGAAATGTTCTTAACACATCAACAGGTGTGGAAATTGTAGTTAATGGTGAAGAGCAAAAAGTAAATATTTTTATTCAGCAACTTCAAAATGAAAATCCTACCGCATCAAAAATAAAATATTTTAAAGTAAACAATATTCCTGATCAACAATTCGCTAAATTTACAATTAAGAAAAGTACGCAGCAATTAGGCACAACATTGATTTCGCCTGATTTGGCGGTTTGTGAAGATTGCGTAAGAGAAATGTTCGATGAAAAAGATAAACGACATCTCTACCCTTTTATTAATTGTACTAATTGTGGACCTCGTTTTTCAATAATTGAAAATACACCTTACGACAGACCAGCGACAACAATGAAAGATTTTCTGATGTGCGATTATTGTAAAAATGAATACAAAAATCCACTCAATCGTAGATTTCATGCTCAACCGATTGCGTGTCCGGAATGCGGACCTGCTTATTCTCTGATGACTAATA
>JAUVLI010000052.1 GCA_030600775.1 Fidelibacterota bacterium
ACCAAATGGTGAACTGTTTTTTAAATTACATCAAGAAACTTTCGTTGATCAATTACTATATTATGAAATATTTTCTATCCCTTTTGAAAAATTAGAAAAATATAAAAATGAAACTATTTCTATCACGCCGATCATAGAATATAAGATCAACAAAAAGAAAAAAACAGCTGTTATTCACAATTTTAAACAGACATCACACTCTTTGTTAAAAACATTTATTGCTTCAGAATCATTTCCAAATTCTGATAAATTCTTATGGAGCGACTTGCATATTCATTCATTTTATACACACGATCAGGTAGAATTTGGTGCTCCGGTTGAAGTTATATCAAAAACAGCGGAAGCAATTGGATTGGATTCTATCGCAATTACAGACCATTCTTATGATTTAGATGATAAAATGGGAAAATATTACGCACCGGATAATAATTTGACAAGATGGAACAATTTAAAGGAAGATACAGAAAAATATTCTTCAGCAAAAACAACTATATTCTTTGGAGAAGAGGTAAGCTGTGGAAATGAAAATGATCAAAATATTCATTTTCTTGTTATTAACAATAAGAATTTTATTGAAGGAAACGGTGATAGTGCGGAAAATTGGTTCAAGAACAAACCAAATCATTTTTGTAAAGATTTAAAAAAAGCAACCAAAAAAAAAACACTTTTTATTGCAGCTCATCCAAATGGAAAAGTGCCACTTTTTCAAAAAATATTACTTAATAGAGGAAATTGGTCTTTCAACCAAACTGAGTGGTTAAATGGTTTCCAGATAATGAACGGAATAATAAACAAAAGATTATATACAAGCATTAAATTGTGGACAGAACAACTTCTCGAAGGAAAAAAGTTTTTTATTTACGCCGGAAATGATTCACACGGAAATTTTAACAAATTCAGACAAATTAAAATACCAATGATCTCATTAACGGAAAACAATGAACAAATTTTAGGGAAACATCGTACCGGAATAATAGCAAATAATAACAAAAATGACATTTTAAATTCTTTGATCTCTGGTAAATGTTTCATCACAAATAGTTTTAGCATTGATCTTAATGTAGTTAATGAATTCGGAAATATTTTTGAATTAGGTGAATCTACCGTCGGGAATGAATTTACAATTAAAATAAAATGTTTATCAAATAGAGAATTTGGAAATATCGAAAATGTAAAAATATTTTTTGGTGATCTAATAAAAAAGAGAGAAACCATTATCTTTGAAAAAAATATTAATACTCTAAAATATTCATATAAATTTAATTTACAAAATTCTAATGTTGGCTATATTCGTGCTGAAATAAAAAGCGGTAAAAAGAAAAACATTAAATTTGCAGCTACTAATCCTATTTGGATAGGTAAACATTAAGTTACATTTTAAATTCTTGTATTCCTTGTGAATCAAAATCACAATTACTCCATTCATTATCGATTTCAGCACCGGATTTCTTATACATATCGATTGCCGATTTATTCCAATTTAATACTTGCCAACGAACTCGTTTACAATTTTCTCTTTTTGCCACTTCAAATATTTTTTTCAATAATTCCGTACCAATTTGATTACCACGATATAATTTTTTTACATACAAGTCATCTAAATATAGTGATTTTCCAACCCAAGTATAATATGTGAAAAAATATAGAGCGATTCCAACAATTTCTTTTTGTGAATTTTCCGCAACAAAACATTTAAAATATTCTTTTTCATTTTTCATTTGTTCAACTGAATTTGTTACTTTCTCCGTAGCTTTTTCAAAAGTAGCTAACTCTTTTATTAATGAAAGAATTTCTGTAAAATCTTTATCAATAGCTTTTCTAATTATAAATTTCATTTTTTAAGAATCCTTATTTTTTTGTATTGAATATTTTCTATTAAATATAAAACAAATGTTCATATTTCTCAATTATTTACTTAAAAAAAATTAATTCTTACAAAAAAGAATGCGATTACAATTTTTATTTATTATATTTTTAAACAAATTTGACAACAATAATAAAATAAAAATTGTCAAAATAACAAAAACGGAGGAAAAATGAAGAAAATATTTTATTTATTACCAATAATTCTAATATTGGCACTACAAACTTTTGCCTTTCAAATGAAAGGTAATTCTAAGATCAAATACAATAATAATTCGGATGAAGATCTTTTTCTTTTTGGAGGAGATATTATTTTAAATGGTGACACAGAGGGAAATTGTTATATTTTCGGTGGAGATGTAACAGTAAATGGCCGGATAAATGAAGATCTATATGCTTTTTGCGGTGATTTTAATTTAAATGGAACAGTAAACGAAAATTTATATGCATTTGGTGGTAATATAGTTGTAAGCGGGAATGTATATGAAGACATTAATGCTTTTGGTGGGCAAATCGTTATTGACTCATCTGCCGTATGTTATGGCGATTTAAATGTAAAAGGCGGAAAAGTTTATATTAATGGAACCGTTTCCGGTGAAGTAGAAATTGAAGCCGAATATGTAGAAATAAATGGCATAATAAATAACGATGCAAAAATTAATACGGGGAAACTCGTTATTAGTGCTTTGGCAACAATTACCGGTGATTTAGAGCACAGTGATAAGGATCTTGACATGGATTCAATTACAATAAGAGGGAAATCTGATTTCAGAAAATTTCACACGCGAGATCATGGAACTTTTAAAGCACATTTTAAATTCTTTTTAGTTAGTTTGATCTTCGGAATTGTTTGGTTTTATTTATTTCCAAAATCATTCAATAAAACAGGTAATACATTAAAAGATCATACTGGAAATGTTGCAGCTTGGGGATTATTATATTTATTAGCAGTGCCAGTTTTGGCTATAATTGCAATGATATTTATTATAACGATTCCTTTCACAGTAATTTATTTGGCAATCTATGGATTGTTTATTTTTATGGGACAATTTGTACTTGCTAATTGGATAGGAAATTTAATTTCCACAAAATTCCCTTCGTATGATAAGTGGTTATTACCGTTCATTTCTGGTTTGCTCATGATACATATCTTAATAAATATACCTATCATAAGAGGATTTACTATGCTTACTTGGATATTTTTGGGAACAGCAACTATCTGGTATAACATTTTTAATAACAGAGAAAGAAAACTAAAACTACAACCTGTAGAAATCGCAGAGTCAAAAGATACGATCCAAATAAAAAAATAAACAATCGTCAATAAATATTTTTACCCGTTGAAAACACAAAATGTTTTCAACGGGTTTTTTATATGATGAGATTTAAACACAAAGAATATTTCACAAAACTTCTGAAGTTCTTTTACGGCAGAATTAAAAGCAACGGAATTTTATAAAATTCATTTTATTTATCTAAATATTTAATTAAATTTCAATATGACAAGTAAAGATAAATTAACACCATTAATGCGACAATATAACATGATCAAATCCAAGCATCCGGACAAGATCATGCTTTTCCGTATGGGTGATTTTTATGAAGCTTTCAATGCCGATGCAAAAAAAGTCAGTAAGGTGTTGAACATTACCTTAACAAGTAGAGGCAAAAGCGATTCCACGCGAACACCTTTAGCCGGATTCCCTTATCACGCCTTGGATTCGTATTTACATAAATTATTAAAAGCAGGTTTGAAAGTTGCAATTTGTGAACAGATAGAAGATCCGAAAAAGGCAAAAGGTATTGTAAAAAGAGATATTACCGAAATTGTTACTCCGGGAATTACGGTAAATGACAAATATTTAACTTCAACTGAAAATAATTATTTGGGTGCAGTTTTTTTTGATGGATCAACAATTGCATTTGCTTATATTGACATTTCCACGGGAGAATTCAATGTCGTTGAAGGTGATGAGCAAAAGATAATTGACTTGTTCAATTCAAATCCGACTTCCGAATTGCTTATCAATGAAAATGACAAAAGTAAAATTAAGAAGTTATTTCCAAAATATAAAGGATTGATAACTAAATTACCAGATTGGATCTATGATATTACTTATTCTAAAGAATTAATAAACAGCCATTTCCAAACGACTTCTTTGAAAGGATTGGGAATTGAAGATCAGCCAAATATTATAAAAATAGTCGGAGCGATTTTTCATTATATTAATGAAAATTTCCAAAAACAACTCTTACATATTACCTCCATTAGAAAAATAAATATTGAAAATTATGTTGGATTGGACCAATTCACGATCAGAAATTTGGAATTATTTCAAAGATTGTCCGGAGAAACAGGTGAAGGAACTTTTGTCAATGTAGTTGATGATACAATAACATCCGTTGGTGCAAGAACTTTGAAAAATTGGATTTTTAGACCACTATTGGAAAAAGATGAAATAATTAGAAGGCAAGATTATGTTCAATATTTTATTGATAATTATGAGCAAAGAGATAAATTAAGAAAATTGTTGGACAATATTTCTGATCTTGAAAGGTTAACTTCAAAAATCAGTTCTGCAAAAATCAATCCACGCGAAATATTACAAATAAAGCTAAGTTTAAAAGAATTGTTAAATATCGACAAATTATTAAATGGCGTTTTAGATTTTAGAATTAAGGATGTTAATAAAGTTAATGATCTAATAAAACTAATTGACTTGTCTATAGAAAACGATCCACCTTTGCAAATATCCGGTGGCGGTGTATTTAAAGAAACATATCATCCTTCCTTGCCGGAATTAAGACAGATAGCATATCACGGAAAAGATTATCTTCTCAAATTGCAGAATTCCGAAAGGAAAAGATTGGGGATTCCAAGTTTAAAGATCAGTTACAATAAAATATTCGGTTATTATATTGACATAAGAAAAACACATCAGGATAAAGTGCCAAATGAATATATTAAGAGACAAACACTTGTAAATTCCGATAGATTTATCACTCAGGAACTAAAAGAATATGAAGAAAAAATCATCAGTGCTGAAGCTAAATTATTGGAATTAGAATCAAAATTATATGAAGAATTTGTTAGAAAATTATTTAAATACATTTCTGCAATTCAAGAAAATGCAAAAATAATTGCTGAGATTGACATTTTGAGTTCGTTTGCAGAATTGTCAATAAGAAATCAATGGACACGACCGGAAATAAATGAAGATAATAAATTAGAGATCAAAGGTGGTCGTCATCCGGTTGTCGAAGATCTGTTTCCATCCAGCGAATCGTTTATTCCAAATGATACTTCCATAGATACGGAAAGTGATCAAATATTACTTATTACCGGACCGAACATGTCGGGGAAATCTACCTATTTAAGACAAATTGGATTGATAACTTTAATGGCTCAAATTGGTTGCAATGTACCAGCTGTTTCTGCCAAGATCGGGTTGGTTGACAAAATATTTACAAGAGTCGGAGCAAGCGACAATTTGGCTTATGGTGAAAGTACATTTTTAACCGAAATGATCGAAACGGCAAATATTTTAAATACTGCTTCAGCAAAAAGTTTGATCTTGTTAGATGAGATCGGTCGTGGAACAAGCACTTATGACGGATTATCAATCGCCTGGGCAGTTGTTGAATATTTGCACAACAATTCACAAGTTGCCGCAAGAACTTTATTTGCAACGCATTATCATGAATTAACAGAGTTGGAAATAATTCTTGATAGAGTGAAAAATTATAATGTAAATGTAAAAGAATATGGTGATAAAATTATTTTTCTAAGAAAAATTGTCCCGGGTAGAGCAGATAAAAGTTATGGAATTCATGTTGCAAAAATGGCTGGAGTTCCACAAGAAATTGTAAAAAGAGCAAATGAAATATTGAATAATTTATCAAGCACAGATCATAAATTGCCAAGTGGCGAAACAGTTTTACAACCAAAAATAAGAGGTGAAAGATCAATTCAATTAAATGTCTTTGGACCAAAGGAAGAAAAATTAAGAAAAGAAGTGGATGGTTTGAAAATTGAAGAAATGACACCTTTAGAAGCGTTAAAAAAATTAGATGAACTGAAGAAGGGGTTGTAAAAAACACATAAAAAAATCCATATCAATAAAATATTTTATCACAAAGATACGCAAATAAGAATAAAGCCACCAAATTACTTCTAAATTATATATTTTTAAACATTGCTAATTAATAAATTTTTTTATTAAATTATGCAATTATAATTCAGAGTCATTTAATGACATTGTTTAGAAGGGAAAAATCAATAAATCAAACAGGAAAAACATTATGTTAAAAAAAATATTACTAATTTTAAGTTTATTTGTGTATCTACAGGCAGGGAATAACACGGATAACCCTGCTTTTCCAAATTCATTTTTCCAAATCGGCAATAATCCGGCACAATATGGTTTAAAAAACTGCGGTGAATTACATGGAACAATTCAATCATTTGATTCAAAAACATATTATGATGTTTCATTAAATATGGGGAATTTCGGTTCTGTAAGATATAAAAAAGATACTACAGAAAATTTTATTCTTTCCGGTGGATTTCCCGTTTTACATAATTTATTTCTCGGTGCTAATTATAATTTCAACACAGAAGAATATTCAGCGGGAATGATCTATGCTCCATTTCAATATTTGTCAATTGGGGCAAGATTGAATAATGTGTTTGAACCTGACTTTGTCAATCTCGGTATCGGAATACGACCATTCACAAGACGACTTACACTTGGATATATGTTCGCTTCACCATTAGACGATAATTTTCAAACAACTGAATCCAATTCTTATTATTATCTTGAATCGGAAATAATGGATGGATTATTGTTGGGAGCAAAATATGATGATCAGCAAGAAGAAATTACATTTTCTGCCGGATTAAATTTTTCTCATACTAATATTATGTTACATAAAAACGAGAATAGCCAAATGGCTTCAATTGGTATTTATTCCAAATTACTTAACAAATTTTCCATTCCCAAAACATATCATTATTTGACATTGAAGGGAAAATATCAAAAGGAAAATTATGGCATTTTTGGATCTGGCAAAAATTTTAATGAACTTATTCTATCATTGAAACGATTTCAAAAAAGTAAAAGAACAAAAGGATTGGTCATTGATGTTAAAGATTTTTCGATGGGCTTTTCTGAATTATTAGAACTTTACGAAGCGTTATTAGATGTTCGCCAATCCGGGAAGAAAATTTATTTATATAGCGTTAATGGTAATAATGCGACTTTTTTACTTGCATCTGCGGCTACAAAACACATCGTTTATGAAGATGGGATCTACAATATAAAGGGTTTCGGAATGATAATGCTTTATGGCAAGGAATTTTTTGATTCACTTGGCGTAAAGGTAAATATAGAAAGAATCGGGAAATATAAGAGTGCTGCCGAACCATTTATCAGAAATAATATGTCAGATGAAGCATACGAACAATATTCAATGTATCTTGAAGATATTAAGAAGATCTATGTTAATGCTGTAAGCAAAGGGCGACAGATCTCAAAAGAAAAAGTTAGAGAAATAATTCATAATGGTCCTTACACTATGCGAGAAGCAAAGGAAAAATCACTCATAAACGATTTTGTTTATCCTGATGAAATAAGTAAATATATCACAAAATCAGAAAAAATTAAAAAGTTGAAATATAGAGACCTCAATGAATTTAATTCGAAAAAAAGTTTTATATACAATTGGCAAAATCCTAAAATAAATAACGCAATTGCTGTTATCTATGCAACCGGAACGATTGTCGATGGCAAAAGTCAAATTTCACCATTTAATGGAAATATTTCAATGGGAGCAGAGACAATTTGTGCAAGATTGAGAGTAGCGGCAAAAGACCCGCGTGTAAAAGCAATAGTTTTAAGAGTTGATTCTCCTGGTGGAAGTGCCTATGCAAGTGACTTGATCTGGCATGAAATTCAAAAAATAGTTCATCCTAAAAAAGATAAAAAGAAAGCAAAACCGGTAGTTGTTTCTATGGGAAATCTTGCAGCTTCCGGCGGATATTATATTTCATGTAATTCAAATTATATCTTTGCAGAGGAAAACACATTAACGGGTTCAATTGGCATTTTTGGAGCAACTTTATCCATCGAAAAAATGTTAGAAAAAATTCATATTAATTCCGATTCATTATCTACCGATGAAAATGCATTATTTAAATTTGCATTTTACGATCCAAGCGAAACAGAGAATAAATTTTTTAAGAAAGCTATAGAAACAGGATATAAATCATTTATTTCAAAAGTTGCAAAAGGTAGAAATATGAAACTTGCAGAAGTTGACTCAATTGGGCGTGGAAGAATTTGGATGGCAAAAGATGCAGAAAAGATTGGATTGGTTGATGAGATAGGTGATTTAAATGATGCCATCAAAAAAGCAGCGAAACTTGCAAAAATTCGTAGAAATACAAATGTATCAATTCAACCCTATCCTTCAGCAGGTTATGGAATTAAAATGCCATTTTTAAATGTTGTTTCTTACAAGGTGTTTAGTAAATATCCGCTCCTATCTGAAATTGGAGAGAGATATTATTCTTTGCGTTTATATTCTGATGATGAAAATTTGATGTTGTTGCCTTTTGAAGAGTACAAATTTGCAGAATAATAATAAATCAATCATATCAATAATTATTTTCTTAATATTAGCGAACTCATTTTGTCTTTATGCTAAGGAAAATGACGACTATTACTTTTATGATCCAAATATTAATTATGGTTCCGACTTAATTTTCAATCCATTTAGTTTGTTTATCAATGGTTCTTATGATATGATAAGAGTTAACAGAAGTAATAAAAGTATAATGGATCAATCATACAAATTAGGAATGAAAAATGTTAATGATAATCTGTTTCACCCATTTTATCATATTGATCATTTCGGATATGAAAAGTTTTTTAAACAGGAATTTTTTGATTACACTTTTGACATAACATCCGCAAGTTATTTTCCCAATATCGGGTTACATATTCTTGGTAACGGGATGGAATATGCAAAATTGGCAGAATGGTATGATCATCATAATGTTCCATATCCACATCTATTATCATTCATCACAACGACTTCATATCAATATATGAATGAAGCTATGGAAAATTGTTCTTATCAAGGAACGAATATAGATCCGATTGCAGATATGTTATTTTTCAATCCTGTTGGAATACTGCTATTTTCATTAGATCCAATTAAAGAATTTTTTTCTGAAAAACTCCCGATTTATAGTTGGCCATTACAACCGATGTTAAATTCTTCTAATTCATACATAGAAAACACAGGGCAGCAATATGCGTCAAGATATCAAATTACAAATAATGAAGATCTTTCACTATTTTTCAATTGGGGATTAAGTGCTGTCTTCGGAATAAGCTATAAATTAACACCTGAAAAAAATCTTTCTATTGGTGCGGGTGGTTTTATGAATAATTTGATAAAGGAAGAATATAAAAACAACCAATTTGTTAGTGGAAATATCGATTATGCTATTGGAATTTATTACGATAAGAACAATTCACTTTTAGCATCAGCATTAGTTACCGGTCCAAAAGAATACAATTTGAGAATAAATTTATATCCAAATATTATTAACATAAAGGGAATCAAACCCGGAATATTTGTCGGTATAGGAGAAATGGATAATTTCACTGCTGGAATAAATATTGCACCCATTCCAATTGGTGTTGTAACAACGGTGAAATAATTTGATGCAATAATTTTAATTATTGGGCATCAATTTTGAATCAAAATTTCATCCCCGTTTGCCACATAAGAAAACTGTATCTATCGGTCAATCCATCGACTATCTTCCATTTTGGTTTGCCTTTGCTATGTCCTGCTTTATGTTCAATGCGAATTAATATCGGTGTATCTGCCCTATTTTTTGCTTGCAATAATGCAGCCATTTTTCTTGCATGTAATGGTGCAACTCTTGAATCTGAAGTAGCAGTAGTTAATAAAACAGCCGGATATTTTGTTGCATTTACATTCTGATAAGGTGAATATTTTAAAATATATTCCATCTGATTTTTATCCTCTGATGAGCCATATTCAGGAATCCATAAGCGAGCAATCAAAAATTTATGATATCTTATCATATCCAATAACGGAACGCCAACGACGATTGCTTTATACAGATCCGGTCGTTGTGTTAAAACAGCTCCCGCTAATAATCCGCCATTACTTCCGCCCATTGCAGCAAGATGTTGGCTATCGGTATATTTATTTTTTATTAACCATTCAGCTGCATAAATAAAATCATCAAATGTATTTTGCTTATTTAAAAGCATTCCGGCTTTATGCCACTTTTCTCCATATTCACCGCCACCGCGTAAATTTGCATAGGCATAAACGCCACCATTATTTAACCATAATAAAAGTGTCTGTGAAAAATATGGACACATATTTACATTAAAACCACCGTAACCATATACCAAAGTAGGATTTTTTCCATTTAATTTTATGTCTTTTTTATGAACAAGAAACATAGAAATCGGCGTTTTGTCTTTTGATTCATACCAAACTTGTTTTACTTCGATATCATCATATTTAAGCTTTGTCGGCGTTTGATAAATTTCAATATTACTTATTTCATCTAAATTATATTTGAAAATTGTTTTTGGGAAATTAAATGATGAAAATGAATAGTAAAAATAATTCTTGTCAATTTGCGAATAAATACTCCCAACTTTCCCTAAAGATGGCAACTTGATTTCTCTTTCAAATTCACCATTATTATCATAAATATATAATTTTGAGATTGCATTTTCCATTGTAGAAATAATCATTTTTTTATTAAAAATGTTTACAGAATTTAAAGTAAACTCTGACTCCGGAACTATTTCTTCCCAATTATTATAACTGGGTTTTTTGTATGATACTTTAAATATTCTATACTTTGGGGCATCGTAATTTGTCTTTACATAAAAATGTTTTTCTGCTGGTACGATCTCAAAAAGTCCAGTAACATTAGTTGTTAATTCTATCCAGTTATTATTTGTTTTTAAATCTTTCATGAAAATATTACAAAATTCCCAACCTTTTTCTGCAACTACAAAGAGATATCTTCCGCTTGGTGAAATTTTTACATTTGGCCATTCTTCTTTATTTCGTCCTTCACCAAAGACTTCCTTATCATTCGTATAATTCACACCTATTTTATGCAAATAAACATGACGATAATAATTCAAATCCGCCTTTTCCATCGTTCCTTTGAGCGGATAACGAGTATAATAAAAACTATTTTCATCTAATAACCAAGCGATAGAACATGCTCTCGTTTGTGGAATTATTTCTTTCAATTTTTCTTTCGTATTTGTATTCAGAATATATAAAGTGCTTCGTTCACTTCCACCTTCAGACAAACCGTAAACAAAATATTTCCCAGTCGGCGAAACATTCCACCAATCAATAGCGATAGTTCCGTCTTCACTTAAATTATTCGGATCAAACAATATTGTTTCATCCAAATCTTTAGATTTCATGTAAATTACTGAATGGTCTTTACCCGGGATTTGTCTATTGTAAAATAATTTGTCGCCTCTCACTATCGGAGTTGACATATCTTCCGTTTCAATTATTGCAGAAATTTGTTTTTTTAATTTTTCGCGAAATGGAATTGCATCAAGAACATCTCTCGTAAACTTGTTTTGTTCTTTTGTCCACAATTTTACTTCTTCACTATTGTCGTTCTCCAACCAGCGATATGGATCAGAAATATTATGTCCAAAAATCGTGTCGGTTACAGTTTCAACTTTTGTTATTGGTGGCTGATACTTCGGAGTATTATCACAACCAAAAATTGTAAAAATAATTATTGCGATTAATAAAATTTTTAATTTCATCTTTTATCCTTTTAAATTTTATATTAGTTAATAAATTTTCATTTTTACATTTCTGGCACAAAATTATATTTTATTAATTCTAATTTTTCATTATCAATTAATTTGTTAATTTTATTTTATATTTTAATTCCATCAATCATTCAAAAATGCAATGAATCCATTATACATCATCCACATATCCGCTTTACTTGCTATTTCAAATGGTGAATGCATATCTAATATTGGCACACCGGCATCAATAACATTCATACCATAATAGGCCATGAATTTTGCAATAGTTCCGCCACCACCTTCATCAACTTTTCCCAATTCTGCAATATGCCAAACAATATTATTTTCTTTAAAAATTCTTCTCAACTTCGCCACAAATTCGGCATTTGCTTCATTAGAACCGGCTTTTCCACGCGAACCTGTAAATTTACTAATAACCATTCCGGCATTCAAATAAGCGGCATTTTCCTTTTCGTGAACTTCTTTCCAATCAGGATGAAGAGCTGCATTTACATCAGATGACAGACAATTTGCAGAAGCCAAAATTTTCATTAAAGTGTTTCCATTTGTTATTCCTTGTTTCTCTAAAATTTCTCCAATTACCAATTCAAGAAATACAGAATTTGAACCCGTTGCTCCTTCACTACCAATTTCCTCTTTGTCCATCAAAAGAACTAATGATGATTTTTCAATTTCTTTAGCATCAACAATTGACTTCATTGCACCAAAAGCACAAACTCTGTCATCTTGGCCATAACCACCGATCAACGATCTATCAAAGCCAATTTCACGCGCATTACCGGCAGGTACAATTTCAATATCTGCAGAAATAAAATCCTCTTCTTTTATTCCATATTTATCATTTAGCATTTCCAAAATATTTAATTTAAATCGCTCTTTCACTTC
>JAUVLI010000138.1 GCA_030600775.1 Fidelibacterota bacterium
TTCGACTCACGACTTTTTTTATGAAGATATTGGAGAAAATGAATGTTTAAAGACAAAACCCTTCTCATCACCGGCGGAACAGGCTCCTTCGGCAACGCCGTCCTTCGGCGGTTTTTAAATACCGACTTTTTTTCAGAAATCAGGATTTTTTCCAGGGATGAAAAAAAACAGGATGACATGCGGCAGTTTTACCGTGATGATAAAATAAAGTACTATATTGGTAATGTCCGTGATAAGCGCAGTGTTGATGGTGTATCAGTCAAATATTATTGTACAGAGAACGTTTTGGAACCTATCAGTTTTTCTCAACTACAATTTACCGACTTAGAGTTAAAACTTATGGGTAATTATAATTAAGTGTGAACATTGCACAGAGGTGTTGCAGCGGCAGAGAACTTGCCTCTGAAAATTATTATAAAGGATATGTGATGATAGTGTTAGGAATTCATGCAGGCCACGATTCAAGTGCAGCGATTATTATTGATGGAAAAATAATTGCCGATGTGCAGGAAGAGAGATTCTCAAGAAACAAACATTCAAACAACGTTCCATTAAAATCAATTGAATATTGTTTAAAAAAAGCCAAAATATGTAATATCAATGATGTAAACAAAATTAGCTTTTCATGGAAAAGTAATCCAAAAGGTTTAAACACTGTTTTTGGTTTAAAAAGGAAATATTCCAAAAAAGAAGAGATTGCTATAGAAATTGCAAAAACTTTTTTCGGGAAATCTTTGGGGATGAGCAATCAAAAACTTCCAATATATTATCCGGATTATACAAAAATTGGCAACAACAAATTTATCAATAATAATCATCATCTTGTCCATGCAGCAAGCGCTTATTATACAAGAAAATCAAATGATAAGTGTCTTATTTTTACAATAGATGGAGCAGGTGATAACATATGTACAGCAATTTGGTTAGGAGAAGGCAATGAAATTAAATTGTTAAAAAAATATTATAAAGAAGCCGCAATTGGATGGGCTTATGGTATTGTTACCGAAGGACTTCATTGGATACATGGAGATGGAGAAGGTAAAACAATGGGTTTGGCTCCTTATGGAGATTCAACAAAATGTAAGGGTGTATTAGATAAATTTTTTCCAATATTTAAAGATGACAAACTTGTTAAAGAATCTAAATTGGGTGATTCTTTTTATTGGTCTGAAAATGGTTCAACTCAATTTCATTTTGACGAAGCCAAGGAAGTTGAAAAATTGATTGGTAAATACAGTAGGGAGAGTATTGCGGCAGAAGCACAAAGAAAACTTGAAGAAAATGTAATAAATTTAGTGTTTGGTTGGATTAAAAAGACCGGAATAAAGAAAGTAGTCTTTGCAGGTGGTATTATGTTAAATGTAAAATTAAATCAGAGAATTTGGAACAATCGTGAAAATTTAATTGAAGAACAACATATATATCCAAATCCTGGTGATTCCGGTTTAGCAGTTGGTGCTGCATTATTAGAATATTACAGACATAATAAATTCAATGGTTTTAATCTTGATAATTTGTATTTAGGTCCAGAATATACAAATGAAGAAATAGAAAAAATATTAAAAATCAGGAAGCTAAATTATCAATTTATAGATAATCCATCTAAAAAAGCAGCTAAATTGTTAGCAGAAAATAAAATAGTAGCCTGGTTTCAGGGAAGAATGGAAAGTGGCCCACGTGCACTTGGTAATAGATCTATCTTAATGAGTCCGTTAAAAGCAGAAAATAAAGATACTATTAACGCTTGGGTAAAATTTCGGGAAGGTTTTAGACCATTCTGTCCTTCATTGCTTTATGAAAAACGAAATGATTATTTGGATGATTGTCGAGATGAATTCTTTATGATCACGTCATTTGATGTTAAAAAAAATAAAAGGAATGCTATTCCTGCTGTTGTTCATGTCGATGGTACTGTAAGACCTCAAATGGTTAATAAAGAAACAAATCCATTATACTGGGAACTTATTAATGAATTTGGTAAACTTACTGGAGAATACATAGTTCTTAATACTTCTTTCAATGTAATGGGAGAACCAATTATTAATAATCCTAAGGAAGCAATAAGGTGTTTTTACGATAGTGGGATAGATGCATTATTTGTGGGTAATTATTTGTTAGAGAAATAAATTTCGTAATTTGTGGTTAAGTATTTAAATATTAAATGCAAAGGAGTGTTATCATTTCAAATGATTGTTGAAAATAAAAAAATTCACGTTCTTATTATTGGTGTTGCTTATATAGGAACGATGGCTTCAGCTATGAGGATTCGTAATCTAATTGATCCTTTGATAAATAAGCTTGGGATAAAATTCTCAAATCTAATTTTTCCTTCCCCTCCAAAAAAATTAAATAAATATCAAGGATATAAAAATAAAGTTTTATATCAAGTTATAGATTATAATATATTTAATTTACTTAGTATTGTTTCATTTTTTATTCAGGGCTGTTTGTTTATTCATAGAAACAGGAAAACTAAATTTAAAAATATTCTTTATGTTTACCAATATCCAAATATTGAAAATATAGTATTTATACTATTTGCCAAATTAATAAAATATAAAGTTGTTTTTGATATAGTTGAAGATTTTAATTATGTGGATGATTTTAAAAGTTTAAAGGGAAAATTCAAAACGCAATCCGCTTTATTTTTTTTCAAAAAAATAAAGCGGATTGCTGATGGATGTTGTGCTATTTCTTACCATGTAGAGAGTTTATTAAGAAAAATATCAAATAATAAATTCCCAGTCCAACTTATACCGATATCAGTTAATCTTTCTGATTTTCCTAAAATTAAAATAGATAGTAAACAATGTAATACAACAACTTTTTTTTATGGGGGCTCTTTTGGTGAGAACGATGGAATTGAATGTCTGCTGAATGCTTTTGCGATTGTTGCAGAAACACATAAGAACGTAAGGTTGATTTTGACTGGGGCAGGGGCAGATCGACATATCAATAAACTAAAAGAACTATTAGAAAAAAATCAATACAAAAAGAAAATTTCGTATTTAGGTTATTTGCCCTGTAAGGAGTATTTTCAAGTTTTAAATGAGTGCAATGTTATGTGTATGTGTCGTATTAATTCACCTTTTGCTAATGCAGGCTTTCCTTTTAAATTAGGTGAATACCTTGCCACAAGCAAAACAGTAATTGCTACCAATATAGGTGATGTTCCAAAATATCTTACACATATGAAAAATTCAATATTGGTGGAACCTGAAAATGAATATTCAATAGCTCAAGCGATGATATTTTGTGTTCAAAATCCAGAGGAGTGCGAGAAAATTGGTACAAATGGACGAAAAGTTGTAGAAGAAAGTTTTGATTCTATAAGAATAAGTGAGAAACTATTAGAATTTTTTCAAATTCTTTAAGGTTAAATCCCAAACAAATACCTCCGCTTGAAGCAATACATTTAAAAAAAGGTAAAAAAATCATGAAAGTACTTATACTTGCCGGTGGTTTTGGAACGCGTTTAAGCGAAGAAACCCAGAACATTCCCAAACCAATGATACCAATTGGGAACAAGCCGATTCTCTGGCACATAATGAAGATATATTCACATTATGGATTTAATGAGTTTGTAATTTTGCTTGGATATAAGGGTTATATAATCAAGGAATACTTCGCAAATTACTTTTTACATCAGAGTGATGTTGCTATTGATTTGAAGAATAATGGAATTAAGATATTAAACAACCAGAGTGAACCATGGACAGTCACTTTGATTGATACCGGACTTGATACAATGACCGGTGGCAGGATAAAAAGGGTTGAGAAGTACATCAATAATGAAACATTTATGCTTACTTACGGAGATGGCGTTGCGGATATTAATATCAGAGAATTGATTAAATTCCATAATAACCATGAGGGCGCGATATCAATGACTGCGGTGCAGCCGGAAGGTCGCTTTGGTTCTTTGCGTATATCGTCCGATGAGAAGGTTGATGAATTCTTTGAAAAACCAAAAGGGGATGGGAGCTGGATAAATGGGGGTTTTTTTGTTTGCGATCCAAAGGTCCTTGATTACATACAAGACGGTGATAATACAGTATTTGAAAGAAAACCTTTGGAATCACTGGCAAATGACGGCGAATTGTTTGCCTTTAAACATTTTGGTTTTTGGCGACCAATGGACACGCTGCGGGATAAAAAATTGTTAAATGATCTCTGGAATAATAATCAGGCTAAATGGAAAACATGGTAAATATCTGAGAAGGATTGAAGTATGCTGATTAAAGAATCTCTATGGATTAAGGATATAATAAAGAATCTGAATTTGCCTTCTGGCGCTAAAATCTTAAACATAGGCAGTCAGGATGAAAAATATTTAAAACAACAATATTATATCAAAGAAAATATTATAGATACGTGTAGCAATAAAGGATATCAAATTGTTAATCTGGACATAAAGCCAGGTAAGGGAGTTGATATTGTCGGGGATATTTGCAGGGAAGAAATTCAGATTAAATTACAGGAGATGAAATTTTT
>JAUVLI010000072.1 GCA_030600775.1 Fidelibacterota bacterium
TTATTCTAATAAAGTGGGAAGTTTTGAAAAGCTTCCCACTTTTTTAATAATTAAATATATTCATTACAGAAAAAATTTCTAATATGGGAAATATCTATGTTAAAAATAATTAATAAAATAATATTTACAATTGTATTTTCGGTATTTGTATTTAACTCATTCTTATTTAGTGGTACTGGTGGAAAAATAAGTGGAACAGTTAAAAGTGCAAAGGATGGATTTCCAATAATTGGTACGAATGTTATTGTTGTAGGTGAAAGTATGGGTGCTGCGAGTGATGCAAATGGATACTTTAGTATTTTAAATATTCCTCCGGGAACTTATGAAATAATGGTAAGCACAATTGGTTACAAAACCATAAGAATGAAAAATATTCGTGTTACTGTTGATGAAACAACAACGATAAATTTTCAGATGGAGACATCTGTTCTGAAAGGTGAAGAGGTTGTTGTTATAGCAAAAAGACCATTAGTAAAAAAAGATTTAACTTCTTCAAAAGTAACTATAAGCGATAAAGATCTTGAATTAGCACCGGTTGAGAGTTTTAAGGATATATTATCTACAAAAGCTGGAGTTACAGAGGGAACAGATGGTTCACTTCATATTCGTGGTGGTCGTGCGAGTGAAGTTCAATATATGATTGATGGTATTCCGGTTTCAAGTGATGTAGGATTATCATTATCTAAAAATGTTATTTCAGAATTGACTTTAATTTCCGGTACTTTTAATGCAGAATACGGTAAAGCAATGAGTGGTATTGTAAATATTGCAACAAAAGAAGGTGCCGAACATTATGAAGGGAATTTAAGTTATCAACTTGGAGATATGTATTCAAATCATACGGATGTTTTTACAGATGTTGATGAATTTGATCCATTGACATTTACAAGATTAGATTTTGATGTGAGTGGACCTGTGCCGATAATTCCTAAAAGTTCATTTTTTATAACAGGAACTTATACAGGTTCTGACGGCTGGTTATATGGATTTAAAGAACATAACACAATGGATATGTATTCTTTTGTTGGTGATGATTGGAATATTTTAATGACCGGTGATAGTAGTCGTGTAGCAATGAATACAAATACTTCAAGAAAAATGATGGCAAAATTTTCTATTAAGCCATTTAACAAAACAAAAATTGTTTATCAATTTAATGGTAATGACGGTGAATGGCAGAATTATGTTCATAGATGGAAATATAATCCAGATGGCCGTTATAATCACGAAAGCAGAAATTATTTACATGCATTACACTTTACCCAGACAGTATCTGAAAAAACATATTTTACACTAAAATTTTCATATAAAGATCATTATGCTGAAGATTATTTACACAAGATTAAACCATACACTTTTAACGAAGATTTAGATGGAGATGGAAGGATAGATACATTATCTTACTCGAGTGGATTTAGCGAAGATTTAAATAATAATGGTATTCTTGACACTGCTTTAACAATTGATTGGGGTTTTATAAAAAAATACGGTGCCTTTATTCCAAATGATACATGGTATACTGTTTCAATAAATGATTCTACGGAAATAAATATTCCAAATTATGTATCAAATGTAGATAGAAGCAATGTCCCTGCCTATCATTTTTATTATGGTGGTCAACAAATGGGATATTATATAACTGATTATCAAACTTATACTGCAAAATTTGATTTAACTTCTCAACTTTCGAAATCGCATCAAATTCGTACAGGTGCAGAATATAATTACTATAATAGGCATATAATAAACTCAACAATAGAGATGAGTAGTCGTACACAGTGGCTACCATATATTGCAAGTAGTGAATATGCCGGTCATGATGATTATACAAATAATCCTTATGATTTTTCCGCATATTTACAAGATAAAATGGAATATGAAGATATAATTATTCAAGCAGGACTTCGTTATGATTATTTTAATGCAAATGATTATGATTTTACTAATGAGATACATCCGCAGGGATCAGATACATTAAGAGTTAAGGCAAAACAACAAATAAGTCCGCGATTGGGTGTGAGTTTCCCGATAACGGATCAGGGTTTTATTCATTTTTCTTACGGACATTTTTTCCAAATGCCTGGATTCTCATATTTATATAGAAACCCTGAGTTGAAAAAATCAACAGGAATTACAATATTTGGGAATCCCGATTTAAATGCTCAAAAGACTGTAATGTATGAATTAGGATTACAACAGCAATTATCTTCTACTACTGCTTTTGATTTAACTGTATATTATAGGGATATTATTAATTGGTTGTCGTCCGAATATAATTTTATAGATAATACTTTTAGATATACAAAATATATTACACAAGATTATGGCAATATTCGTGGTGTTACTGTATCCTTTACGCAAAGAAGTAGGCAAGGTTTAGCATTGAATTTAGATTATACTTTCCAGATTGCAGAGGGAAATGCCTCTTCACCGGATGCTGCTTATTATGATAATTTAAATAATGTAGAGAGTGAAAAACATCCTGTTCCACTTGATTGGGATGTGAGACACTCTTTGAATGCAACAATAACAGTAAATGCTTCCAATAATCTTGGTATGAGTTTAATAAATAGATTTTCAACAGGTAAACCATACACACCAAACATTCAAGGTATGAGATCTGCGGAGGAGAATTCTGATAGTAGACCATTCCTATTTACAACAGATTTTAGAGTTTATAAAAATGTTATGTTTGGAAAACAACGAATTGGAATTTCACTCAAAATTTATAATTTGTTCGATAGAAAGAATCAAAGATATGTATTTTCCGATACAGGAAGTTCCGGCTATACATTAATTCCAACTTACGCTGGTCAATCTTTGGCAGAGCATTCTGGTGTGAGTGGTCTTCACACATTGGATGAATATTTATATTCACCGACAAACTATTCTAATCCGAGACAAATATTGGTTCAAATAAGTTGGCATTTTCAATAAAAGATAAACAGAAAGTTGTTTAATATAAAGATTCTAAAAGAGGATAAATAATGATTAAAAAATTTACGGTAATATTTTTAGTTTTATCATTGGCGATGTTGTTTGGGAAGATTCCTACTGAATTTGATTCCGGTTCTCCTAAAACATGGTCTTATGATAAAATACAAAATTATTATATTTATAAAAAATCTTTAGAAATGCAGAATGAGCATCCGATGAGACGCACAGCAATAATGTCTGGTAACATGATAAGAACATTGGTTTTCGATTTTGGTTCGATTGGAGCACCTGGTAGAGAGCCGTCGTTAGAGTGGCCAATCTATTCAAATCATGGATATGCTTATGAATTCGGTCCTTTGGTGGGTGTTGAAGTACCAATAGATACAAACGGTATTTATTTGCCATATATTAATAATGGTGAAGATATTGATAATACTAATCCTGCCTATGATACAACTTTTCATATAATTTGTGATGGATTATTAGATGGTGGTGCTGGTGGAGATGCTGAAGAAGTAGATGAAAATAATGAACCTTGGGGCTGGGAGCCAATAGAAGGTTATGCTAATCCAAATTCAACAAGTGTGCCATTATCACATAAACCGGAAACATGGAATCCTGCTTGGGAAAGCTGGCCTGGGACATATAAGGCCAATGCTGCAACAGCAGACCAAGCAATATATTTTGTTATGGATGATAGGTTCAATACCGAATTTCCGGTTCATGCATTCCCTGCTACCGATTCAACTGGTGGATTGGGATTGAGAGTAAAAGTAAGAGCATATCAATGGTCAAATCCATTAGCGAATGATGCGATATTTTTTGTTTATGAAATTACAAATACAAGTAAAAATGATTATGAAAAAGTTGTATTTGGAATGTTTGGAGATCCGCATATTGGTGGAAGCAACGATTTTTCAGATGATATGGCTTGGTTTGATAAAGAGATTAATATGGTTTATGGTTATGATGGTGATAATAAAGGTGAATGGGGTGGAGAGACAGGTTGGCTTGGATATATGTTTTTAGAGAGTCCCGGAAATCCTTATGACGGAATAGATAATGATGGTGATGGAATGATAGATGAATCAATGACTGATGGAATTGATAATGATGGTGATTGGGATATTTCAAAACACGATGTAGGCATTGATGGAATTGGCCCTGAAGATCCGAATTATCCCGGACCAGATGAAGGAGAAGGAGATGGTGTTCCAACTGCTGGAGATCGATTTGATCCTACAAAACCCGGTGAACCGAATTTTGAATTTACTGATCTTGATGAATCAGACCAAATTGGTCTAACGAGTTTTAATGCTTTTCAATACGGAGCTGATAAGGTACGACTTGATGAAAATATGTGGCGTCGTTTAAAACCATCTACATTAATTGGTGTAGACAATGCATTTACAGATATAGCTCAAAGATCAGATAATGTATTCATTTATGGATCAGGATATTTTCCATTGAAAGCCGGCGATACACAAAGATTCTCTGTTGGACTTCTTATGGGAGAAAATGAATATGACCTATTTAAAACATCAGAAGTTGTTCAGAATATATATAATAGTGGATATAGATTTGCAAAAGCACCTGATAAACCATTAGTAACAGCTGTTGCGAGTGATGAAAAAGTTACTCTATATTGGGATGATAAAGCTGAATCCTCTTGGGATCCAATTTATGGAAATGATTTTCAAGGATATGCTGTTTATAGATCAACAGATCCCGGGTTTAATGAAGTGCATACTATTACAGATAATAATGGAGTTGCTACATTATGGCAACCAATTGCTAAATTTGATTTGAATGATGGCATTAAGGGCGAGTCATATCATGGTATAAATGGTCTTCATTATGATTTAGGTAGAGATACAGGATTGAAACATGAATTTACTGATACCGATGTTAAAAATGGAGTAACTTATTATTATGCGGTTTGCTCCTATGATATTGGAGATACTACAGGAACAATGGCAATTCCACCAACAGAATGTACAAAAATTATTGATGTCGATGCTTATACCGGTGAAACAACTTATGATTTAAATACAACAGTTGCGATTCCACATACCTCATCACCGGGGACAATTGTACCTGAAGAATTTGAAGATAGTGATATTACTCATGTTGGTCCTGGGTCGGGTAGTATTGATATAAAAATAATGAATAATGAATATATTAGAGATAATATTTCTTATCAAGTTACATTTGGTGACGCAGTTTCCGGCGCTTCTGATACAGTAATGTTTGTTACTGAAATGACTACTTATCAGGATACAATTACTCCTGCTGATAGCTCATATCAAAAACTTACAAGAACTCATGTTGTAGATGTTAATGTCTATGACAGCAATAATAACATAGTTTCTGATTCGAAATATTATTTAAATAGTATTCTTGGAAAAATGAAATTTAACGAATCATTATGGGATAATGAATTTATAGTCAAATATAAATATCAACCTGTTTGGCAGAATAGATATTTTAATAATGAAGATGCTGCAACTATATTCGATGGATTAAGGTTGTTCACAAAAGATGATACTGTCGGTATTAATGAAAGTGAAACTGGTTGGTTAACAGGAGAATCAAATATTAGCACACAAATTACTCGGTTTAATTATACAGATGGAAGTACTGGAGAAAGAATATATATACCCTATGCTCCCAATATTTATCAATTTGAGTGGGATACAACTTATATGGACACAGCGACTTGGGTTGGGAATTATGCTCCATTTAAAATTAAAGATGTGACTTATGCATATAAAGATTCTACTTTTTATGTTCCATTTGTATTAAATGGTGGAAATGAATTTAAATATAGTGTGTCACAGGTTATTGTATTAACTGATTCAATCCCTGACCCTCAATATGCTGCATGTTTAGTAAAATTTAATAATCCCCCATCTACTGATCCAATATTGCCTGAATTTGGAAATATTTATCAAATAAAAATTAATAGGCCGTTTGGTGAACAGGATACTTTTTCATTTTCAACAGAATCAGCAAAATATGATGAAGAATCGTTTGAAAATCCATTAGATGAGATAGCTGTTGTGCCAAACCCATATTGTGCACAAGCGATCTGGGAAACTAAAAGTGGATTTGCAACTGGAAGAGGAGCAAGAAGAGTTGATTTCATTAATTTACCACCACAATGTACAATTAGAATTTTTACGATTGCTGGTGATTTAGTGAAAAAGATTGAACATAATGCTTCTTTTTGGAATAGTAATGAATCATATAATCTTTTAAATGAAGATAATATGGATATTGCCTTTGGTGTTTACCTATGGCATGTAGATGCAAGTGCCTCTAATTTAGGAACAAAAACAGGAAAATTTGCGGTGATAAAATGAAAAAATATTTTAAGTTTATTGTAATTTTTTGTCTTTTAACTGGTAGTAGTTTATTTGCTACAACAAAATCAGGAACAACAGTTGCACAATTTTTGAAAATTGGTATTAATGCGAGAACAATGGGAATGGGCGAGAGTGGAGTTGCTAATTCTACCGGATTATCTTCTTTACAGTACAATCCAGCCTGTTTAGCTCGCTTTAATGTGCAGGAAATTACATTTAGTCAATCCAAATGGTTAGTTGATACTGATTTTATGAATTTTAGTGCTTCAATGAATTTTAATCAATTTGGAGTCATTGGATTACATGTTACTCACTTGGATTATGGTGATGAAAAGGTAAGAACTATTAATGAGCCAACCGGTAATGGTGAATATTGGGATGCACAAGATTTAAATATCGGTATAAGTTATGCGAAGAATTTAACAGACAAGTTTTCAATCGGTGGACAATTTAAATTCATCAGTCAGCAGATCTGGCATATGAAAAGCTCTACAATGGCAATAGATCTGGGCGCATTATTTATAACACCATTTAAAGATATTCGATTGGGAATGTCAATTACAAATTTTGGTGGAAAAATGATGTTGGAAGGAAGAGATGTAAGATTTTATGACGATCCGGATGAAACAATATATGGGAATAATGATCAAATTCCTGCAATGTATGAACTAAATAAATGGCCTATTCCATTAACTTTTAGAGTTGGACTCGCAGGCGAATTAATTGATTCTCAAGGGATTAAATGGACTCTTTCTGTTGATGCTCTTCATCCAAGTGATAATTCTGAATATCTTGATGTTGGAACCGAACTTGGATTGTTTAGGAAATTATATTTAAGAGCTGGAATGAGAACTTTATTTGCTGAAGATCAAGAAGGTGGACTAAGTATGGGAATTGGAATTCAACAAGCATTTACACCAGCTTTAAAAATAAAAGTTGACTATGCTTGGATAGATTATGGTGTTTTTGAATATGTTAATATGTTGTCAGTGTCTTTAGTATATTAGTTTAATAATTAATAAATGAAATGTAAAATCCCATATAATTTAATGATTATTTGGGATTTTTTATTAAATAAGTGAGAAGAAAATTAGCAACTAACCCCAGTGAAATAAAAATAGAAGAGAATTTCACGGGACAAGCAAAAACTAACAAAAAAAATAATTGAAAAGTGAAAAGAAAAGTGAAATTTGAGAAGTGAACAAGTGAAAGGCGAGAAAATGAAAAATATAAATGAATTATTACAAAAAGAACAATTGAGAATTATGGGTTTGATGACCGGCACATCTGCAGATGAATTAGATATGTGTCTTGTTGAATTCTCAGGTAAAGATAAATATCCGAAATTTAAAATAATAAGTAGTAAAAATATTAAAATACCAAGTAAATTATCCGAACGATTTAAAAATTCACAAGATTTGTCCGGCTCTGAAGTTGCATCATTACATTTTGAATTAGGACGATTTATTAGTGATCAAATTAAGAATGAAAAAAAACAGATTGATTTGGTGGCTTCACATGGACAAACACTTTTTCACGATCCACCTAATTATACATTTCAAATTGGTGAGCCGTCTTATATTGTGAATGAACTTAATATACCCGTAATTTATGATTTTCGTACAATGGATGTAGTAAATGGTGGACAGGGCGCACCTTTGATCCCTATAGTTGATGAATATTTATTTACAGATGACGATGATACAGTTGCAACTTTAAATCTCGGTGGAATTGCAAATATTACAATAATTCCTCCGAAGAATTCATCTAAATCTACAATTGCTTGGGACACAGGTCCGGCAAATATGTTAATTGACAAGGCAGTATTGGCTTTTACTTCTAATAAAGAAAAATATGATAAAGATGGGAAATATGCATTGCAAGGTAAAATGAATAATGAATTATTAGAATGGTTGATGAACAATGAATATTTTAATAGAAAACTACCTAAATCAACCGGACAGGAAAAATTTGGCAGAACATACTTTAATAAAATTATAGAAAAGTTCCAGCCACAGACAAAAGATAAATGGTTATCATTAATTACAACTTTGACACTTTTTACTGTTAGATCAATAAGTGTAGAATTTAATCGAGAAAGTGAAAAATATTCAAAAGTAAAAACGATGTATATGAGTGGCGGAGGATCAAATAATAATTTTATTGTTGAAAATTTACGAAAAGAATTAAGCGATATTAATATCAAAATATTATCTGAAAAAAGTATTACAGCAGATAATAAGGAAGCGTTTGGTTTTGCTTATTTGGGTTATTTGTTTATCCGTAGAATTCCCGGAAATGTTCCTTCTGTTACTGGTGCAAAAAAAGAGAGTGTATTGGGGAAAATAGTTTTTTAATTGAGTATGAAGTTAAACTTATGAATTAAAATACATTCAACCACGTTGTGGTTGGTGTGGTTTCATATATTTGCTCTCTGCCGATTTCATCGGTAGTTATTTACATTAATCCCCGTTGGGGATTTATATTTACATAAAAAGTTTATTAATTATAAAAATTGGAAAAATCACAAAGTGATTTAACATAAATAACTGCGGGCGAAAGCCCGTAGAGGAGACACGCTGATCAAAAACCGAACTCCGACGGAGTTCAATAAATAAATTTCTTATGAAATTTAACAAAATAACACGGTTATTTTACTCCATAACAAACACCGAATGAGCTTAATAATTATAGTTATTTAATTGTCAGTAAAAAAAATATTTGTTATGAATTCAAACCCGTTATGGTTGGTGTGGTTTCATATATTTGCTCCCTGCCGATTTCATCGATAGTTATTTACATTAATCCCCGTTGGGGATTTATATTTACGTAAAAAGTTTACTAATTATAAAAATTGAAAAAATCAC